>SXOM01000417.1 GCA_005776735.1 Pseudomonadota bacterium | reverse complement strand
CCTGCGCTCCGCTCAGCCAATTCCCCCCGACCCGTCACCCGCCGCGTCACCGAACCGGCCACCGAGGGGCGGCGTCTGGCACAACGGGGGGACCGCCGAACCGCGAAGGTCTGGCTGCACCGGCCCCGGTCGGTGAGCATGGCGACGTCGCACTTCGAGCGGTATTGGTGGGCCTGGCGACGGCGGCGAGCCGCACCGGCGGAGGGGGTCCCATGCCGGTGGCGCTTGACAGCTTCGGGCGGGGGGGCAAACGCCCGGCGAGGCGGGGGGCAGAACGAAGTCAGCCCCGGGTCCTGCCGGGCCGGGTGGAATTGGCGTTCGCTCCCCCGCAGGTTCGCCGCACGCGGCGAACCTGCGCTCCGCTCAGCCAATTCCCCCCGACCCGTCACCCGCCGCGTCCCCGAACCGGCGACCGAGGGCGGCGTCTGGCACAACGGGGGGAACGCCGAACCGCGAAGGTCTGGCTGCACCGGCCCCGGTCGGTGGGCGGGGCGGCCCGCGTCAGGGCGCGAGCAGGATCGCCACCGGGGGCGCGTAGGCCCGGCAGCCGCCGCAGCCCAGGGTCAGCACCCAGGTGCCGCCGTCGGTGAAGCCGGGGAAGGCCACGCCGCCGTCGTCGATCAGCGTGCCGAGCTGCACCGCGCTCGCGCCGCCGATGCTCGCCGACCACCGCTCGCCCGGGAGCGCGGCGAGGTCGGCGAACTGGGCGGCGACGGTCGCCGCGTCGGCGTCGAGGTGGTGGAGCACCGCCTCTTCCAGGGCGTCAGCGTCGAGCTCGCCGCCGCGCGCGTCGGCGCCGAGGTCGGTCCAGTCGAGCGTGGGCAGCACGGCCTCGGCAGAGACGGCGACCCCGCCGTTGCCGGGCAGGGTCGCTGCGAGCGTCAACTGCGCCGACCGGTCTTCGAGGAACACCTCGCCGTCGCCGGCGGCGCCGGGCCGCACGAAGAGTGCGCTGTGTGGGGTACCGTCCCGCTCCTCGATCGTGAACATCCACGTGCCCGGATCGGCGACGAACGCCTCCTCGGGGAGAAACGGCGCGCCGAACGACATGAACTCCGACAGCCACGCGGAGCTCGTGTTGGGCATCACCGCCGCCTCGGCGGTCAGGCCGATCTCCGACTGGAGCAGCTCGCCCCGCGCCAGGAGGTCGGCGACCTCGTCCGCTTCGCGCTCGGGGATGTTGGACAGGCGCACGGTGGTGAGGACGTCGCGGCTCAGCGGCTCACCGTCGAGGCTCCGGGTGAGGCGGCTCCAGTCCACGCGCAGGTCCTGCGCTTCGGATACGTCGAAGGAGCCGATGTCGAGCGTGAGGTCGACCCGGTAGTTGTCGGCATCGCCGACGCGGAGCACCGGCGCGGCGGGCGGGGCGGTGTCGGCGGAGTCCGTGCCTGCGCCGCTCGTGCAGGCGGCGAAGAACCAGGCGAAGCTCACGGCCGTCCGGAGAGCGCGGCGACGTGGTGGCTGAAGCCGAACGCGAAGCCGAGGGGGGTCTCGGCGACCCAGCGCTCTTCGCCCTCCCGGCTCACGAGGCTCGTGCGGCCGGCGCTCCCCCAGCCCACGAGCAGATCGCCGCTCTCGGTCGGCTCCACGTTGCCGAAGACCGGGCTGAACACCTCGTGGTCGGCGTCGTGCGCCCAGGTGCGCGCGTAGGTGCCCGCGTCGAGGTCGACGGAGAACTCCACCGCTTCGCTCCACAGGTCGCCGCTCTGGACTTCCCGGTTGTTGAACACCAGGAAGCCGTCGTCGGTGGGGTACGGCGCGTGCTGCGGGCCGAAGCCGGGCCCGGCGGTGAGCGCCAGGTCGCTGTCCCGCCCGCCGATCACCAGGTCGAGGCCCGCGTGGTCGACGCGGTAGAGCGCGTGTTCGTGGTAGCTCGACAGCCAGTACTGGCCGTCGGCGCGCGCCACGGAGTTCACGTGCGTCCAGTCGAGGATGCCGGGCGAGACCTCGACCAGCGTGTCGAGCGCGGGCGGCTGCAGGTCGTCCCAGGTCGACCACACGTCGGTGCTCACGCCGTCGGCGTCCACCTCGACGAGCTTGTCGCCCTGCACGCGCCACCCGTCGATCTCCCGCTCGTGCGCGGCGATGTAGGCGAACCCGCCCCCCTCGAGCTCGAGGAAGTCGTGGTGGGCGAGCCCGAGCTCCCAGGTGCGGGTGGGGCCGCCGGCGATCGGGGCGCGCACGAGCTGCGTGGTGCCGTCGGTGTTGGGGTACACGTAGAGGACGGCGCGGCGATCCAGGCTCAGGCGGGCCTGGTTGACGGGCACGAACTCGTCACCCAGGTGGCGCCACCACACCGGGCGCCCGTCGCTGTCGTAGAGCGCGAGGTACGACGCGGAGCCGGCGAGCACGGGCGCCAGGAGGAGCCCGGTCCCTTCGCCGGTCACGTGCAGGTCGGGGAGGCCCGCGGGGGGGGCGCCGGGAACGAAGGTCTGGTCGTCCGAGGCCGAAGCGCCGTTCACGCCGCGCGAGATCGCCCGCCAGTGCCACACGTTGCCGCCGGCCAGGCCGGCGAGGACCACCGCGTGCTCCAGACCGTCCTCCGAGCTCCAGCCCTCGACGATGTCGCCGTAGCCTTCGTCGGTCCCGACCTCGGCGAGCGCGTCGGTGGGCTCGTCGGTCGTCCAGGAGATCGTGAGCGTGGCGCCGGACTCGCTGTCTGCGACCGCGGTGGGGCGCAGGACGTCGAGGGGTTCGGCGGAAGGACCGGTGCAGGCGAGCAGCAGGGTGAGCACACCCCATTCATGCGGACCCCGCCCCGGAGCGATCGGGGCGAACCGTCAGGCGGTCGTCAAGCTCGTGCGGGCTCGAGCCGGGCCCGGTGGGCGCGCACGGCCTCGGCGACCGACGGGCGGACCCCCGCGCCGCCCGCGTCGACGTGGGCCAAGAGCTCGCGGCGCATCCGCGGCTCCCAGTTGCGTACGATGTGCGCGGCGATGCCCTCCAGGGCGTCCTCCCGCCGCGGCTCGCCCTCGAAGAACGAGGCGATCTGGTTCGCCATCTTCACCAGCTTTTCGATGTCCATCAGGAGCCTCCGTCCGGGCGGAGCGCGGCCTGCGCGGCCGCCTGTCGATCGAACCTCGCCTGCCACGCGCTCGGGGCGTCGGCCAGGCTCACCTGGACGGCCGTGACCTTG
>SXOM01000416.1 GCA_005776735.1 Pseudomonadota bacterium | reverse complement strand
GGGCGCGCGCCGCGGGATCGCCGGGCGCGCCGCGGGATCGCCGGGCAAGACGCGTCGCCCCGGGGCGCGGGTCGGCGTCTTCGAGCGGGAGGTGCCGGCGCGGGTCGGGCGGGACGAGGTCAGCCCCGGGTCCTGCCGGGCCGGGGGAAATTGGCGTGCGCTCCGCTGCAGATTCGCCGCAAGCGGCGAACCTGCGCTACGCTCAGCCAGTTCCCCCCGACCCGTCACCCGCCGCGTCACCGAACCGGCCAACCCGCGAGGCGCCTGGCACAGCGGCAGGACGCCGAACCGCGAGGGGCTCGCTGCACCGGCTCAGGTCGGTGAGCGGCGCAACGTCGAACTTCGAACGTGTTTTGGTGGGCGTGGCGGCGGCGGTGAGCCGGAGCGGCGGGGGTGGCGGGGCAGGTCGGTGAGCGGGGCAGCGTCGAACTTCGAGAGGTATTTTTGGTGGGCGTGGCGCGTCGGTGAGCCGGAGCGGCGTTGGCGGTGGGGCGCGGCCGCGCCTACTCCAGCGTCACCCGCAGCTCGAACTCGCCCGCCAGCTCCACGCCGTCGGACACGTAGGTGTCGGCCACGAGGAAGTAGCGACCGGGCTCGATCGCGTAGGTGAACTCGAGGTCGTCGCGGGTCAGGCACGCGTCGGGATCGGCCGCATCGAGCAGGTGCACGTCGACGTCGACCCCGGGCGCCGACTCGACCTCGACCCGGAGGGTGCTCGCTTCGTCCAGCGTGAACCGGTAGACCCACTCCGCGCCGGACTCGTCGGCAGCGCTGCAATTGTAGCCGTCCCAGGCCGAGGCCGGCGCCGCGGCGGTCGTCCGGGCGTCGCTGAAGGGGAACGACTCCACCCAGAAGGCACAGGCGCTGGTGCCGTCGGGCGTGCACGCAGGGCCGAACGCGTCGGGGTCGATGTCCCGCGCGTCGACCAGGAAGTAGTTCACCGGCTCGCCGGAGCCCGGCCACGCCTCGGTGATGAACGCCTCCCAGTTCGCCATCCCCGGGATCGTCTGGCAGCCGGCCGACCAGTTCTGCACCCGCGCGTCCTCCCACGGGCCGTCCACGCTGGCCACGTGGATGTTGTGGCCACCCCCGACGCGCTCGTAGTCTTCGCCCGCGTGCGGAGGCAGCCAGCCGTTGCGATCGGAGTCGAGGTGGCCGTTGCCGTTGGTGTCGTCGATCGTGTGGTAGCCCCACTCGCCGATGGTCAGCGCGTCGTAACTGCCGCGATGTACGCCGCCCTCGTGGTGGTACCGCCGGTTGGCCCGCAACGACGACGAGCTCTCGTCACCGAAGTCGTGCGCGCCGGTGTCGGTGTTGACCGGCACCTCGATGACGTGCTTGCCGTCGGCGTCGCGCCACAGGAGCACCAGCGTGTCGTCGAACAGGTCGGGCGTGTTGCCGTTCCAGGTGAACGTGCCGGGAAACGCCCCGCGAACGCCGAGCACCGTGCGCACACCCGACGCCACCTCCATCGGGACGCCGGTGGTGCGTTCGGCGATGCGTCGGTACAGGTCGTACGCGCCCGCTTCGTCGAGCCACACCGCCCCCTGGGGCAGCTCGAAACACCGGGTGCCCGCCCAGCCGTACGCGCGATCGAAGAGCGGCATGTCGTCGTCGTAGCTGGGCATGTCCAGGTCGCCGGAGCGGGTCTTTCGGCGCTCGTGGCCCGATGGCAGCGGCTCGGCATACGCGATCTGTCCGCTGCCGACGAGCTCCTTGCGGGTGTGCGGCCCGCGCTGCGGCGACGGCGGCGGCGGCGGACCGCCGAACCGATCGGCGTAGTCGAACGCGCAGCTCCCCGACGGGAGCACCTCGGCGTCGAGCTCGCCCGCACCGGTGTCGTCGTCGGCCTCTGCCGTGTCGTCGCCGGCGGTGTCCGCCGCGGTGTCGCCGAGCCCGGAGTCGTCGGCCGGGGGTCCGCCCGGCCGTGACCGGTGAACGCTCGGATCGGCGGCCTCGGTGCAGGCGGCGAGGACCCAGAAGGCGGGGAGGAGAGTCCGCATGCGCGGCCCGTTAGCACGTTAGGGCGCGGACGTGGATGCTCCGGCGACCGTGTTGTTCCTGGTGGGCGTGGACGTCGCGTTCACTCCCTACCCCGACCTCGCGTTCACCCCCGAGACCACCTGCGTCACCACGCGGCAAACCGAGCTCGACCCGTTGGACGAAGACTTCGGCACCACGGAGACGACCACCTGCACCACCCCCGAAGGCTGGGACGGCGCCACCACCGGGCCGGGGGTGGTCTTCCCCGCGTTGGCCGTGGGCGGCGCCCTGGAGCGCGACCGCCTGCGCCTGGGCGCGCTGGTCACGCTCGGTCCGGCCTTCGCCGACACGACCGCGACCGCGGAGCGCGAGCTGCAGGCCGACCTCGCGCTCGGCGGACAGCTCACGCTCGAAGGCATGGTCCTCCAGGGGCCGGTCAGCGTCGGCCTCGGTGGCCTCGGGGCGCTCCGCGGCTTCGGCGCCCGCGGCGAGCACGACGACTCCGGCACCACCCGCATGTGGAGCGAAGCGCAGTTCGGCGGCGGTCCCACGGTCTCGGTCGGGCTGACCGGCCCGCGCGTGTACCTCCGGGCCTACGGCGTGTACACCACGGCGGCGGCGTTCGGGGGCGGCGTCACCTTCACGTGGGCACCCCTGCACGGCGCCGTGGCGCGCTGAGCTCGTCGGTCACCCGCCGGCTCGAAGTCAACCGGGGGGCCGACCGCCGCCCTGGCCGCCGCCCTGGCCGCCGCCCTGGCCACCGGGCGCACCGCCCGGGCCGCCTCCACCGCCCGGTGGGGGTCCCGGCGGGCCGTTCCCGGCGCCGCCGCCGCCCGGCCCACCGCCCTTTCCGCCGGCGCCCTTCCCCGCACCCGCTTTGCCCGGCGGGTCCTTGGGCAGCTCGAACAGCCCCGACCCCGGCTCGCCCATCCCCTTGCTCAACTTCGCTTCGAGCTCGGTCAGCCGCGCCTCGAGCGCCGCGACCGTACTCGGGGAGCTGAGGCTCGGGGCCACCGGACCGCCGATCAGGGGGGCGCCGCTCCCCGCCGCGACCTGCGCCTGCGTGAGCACCGTCTCCACCCGCGACAAGCGGGTGTCGAGGTCGGCGAGGCGCTCGGCGGCGAGCTCGGCGGCGCTCGGCTCGGCCGACTCCAGCGCATCCAGCCGCGCGTCGAGGCGCACCAGGTGGTCGGCCACCGTCGAGCCGTCGTGCTTCACCTCGGCGCTGCTCGGCGCCGCCGAATCGGCGCACGCGAGCACGAGGAGGAGCACCGGGGCCATCAGCCGGCGAGGCGCCGGGCGGGCCGGAGCTGCGCGAAGTTCTCGACGAGGGCCTCGGAGACGGCCCCGCGCCGGTCGGTCTTGCAGTTGAGGTTGCGCGACGCGCTCAGCTCGTGCCGCGTGAAGTCGGCGTAGCACTCGTGCACCAGCGGGGCCCAGGAGTTGCTCAGCATCACCTTCGCGCCGCGCCCGCTCAGCGACCGGAACACGCCGGCGAGCGCACGCTGGTCGGCCTCGCCGAACCCTCCCTTCTGGTACTCGGTGAAGACCGCGGTCTTGGACACCGGCACATACGGCGGGTCGAAGTAGACGAAGTCGCCACGGCGCACGTCGGCGGCCGCCGTCGCGAACGGGCGACAGTGCAGCTCGACCTCGCCGAGCGCCGCCGAGCCGGCGCGCAGGTTGTCCTCGTCGAGGATCGGGGGGTCGGTGTACCGGCCGAACGGGACGTTGAAGTCGCCGCGGCGATTTTCACGATACAACCCGTTGAAGCAGGTCTTGTTCAGGTAGATGAGGCGAGCGGCCCGCGCGATCTTGTCCGAGCTGCGCTCGGCGCGCACCTGGTAGTAGTAGGCCTCGCCGTGGCGGGACTTGTGGGCCGCCAACGCGTCGACCAGCGCGTCGACATCGTCGCGCACGACCTCCCAGGCTTCGATGAGCTGGGGGTTGCGGTCGGACAGGACCGCGCCGTCGCGGAGCGCCCCCTGCCGGTGCAGCTCGAAGAACAGGGCGCCACCACCGACAAACGGCTCGTGGTACGCCCGGAAGCTGCCGGCCGCCGCCACTCGTTCGAGCAGCGGGGCCAGGAGTTGCCCCTTCCCGCCGACCCACTTCAGGAACGGACGGGGCAGCGTGTAGCGCGAAGGCGCCAATCGAATCAGCGGAGCAGCAGCAGCCATCGGACCAGCGGGGAGGGGCCGCACTATTGTACCGTCAAGAGATCACGTCGGCAAGACCTCAGTGATCACGTCGATCAGATTGTTTCGACGCGGATCGTTGACGATCGTTCAACGCCGGTTTTGGGGCGTGGGGGGGGGCGCCCCGAGCCCGTCCCGACGCGCGCCGAGGCCGCCGGGCGCCCCGGCGCGGGTCGCGCGGGGTGCAGAAGTCGTGCAGCTCGGCCTGACGACGTCCCCGCGCCACGGCCGAACGCTATGATCACCGCATGTTCTTGTTCCTCCTCGCGTGCGCCGCTGAGGTGCCTTCGGTGGATCCGGCGGTCGGACCGGAAGCCCCGCCGGGCACATCGGACACGGCCGATACGGCGGATTCGGGGTGTGCGTCCAAAGAGGAGCCGTGCAACGGCGTTGACGACGACTGCGACGGCGCCGTGGACGAAGTGAGGCGGCCGAAGGGCCTCGTGGATGCCGATGGTGACGGCTTCCTGGGGACCTGGGTGGAGTGTGAGGGGGTGTCCAGTACCGACGCAATGGACTGCGCGGACGACGATCCCAGCGTCCATCCCGATCAGGAGGAGGTGTGCAACGGCAAGGACGACGACTGTTACGGAGGGGCCGATCCGGAAGGTTCGCCGGGGTGTATCGAGGGCTGGCTCGACGCGGACGGAGACGGGCTCGGTGGCGCGACGGGGTGCTTCTGCGAACCGGGGGCCACGCAGGGCGGGGACTGCGACGACACGATCTCGTGGATGGGTGAGAGCTGTGCCCTGGCGGATTTGCGCGCTCCCACGTGGCTCGTCATCACGGGACAGTCCGGCATCGAGGAGGTTCAGGACTGCGATGCGGACGGGGTCACCGAGCTCTACCGGAAGGGCAGCCGCGCGCCGATGCCCGCCGCGGGCACCTGGGGTTGGGACGACCTGGAACCCACGCCCGGCGGGAACGAGGACTGGACGGGTGACGGCATCTGTGACGAGTTCGTGGACGACAGCTCGACGCGATCGGACCGGTATGGGTGCGACGCGCACTTGGACTACACGGTGACGGATGGTGCCTCGGGCGAGGTCTGGGGTGCGTTCACCCTCGACGTGGTGGGGTCGACCTATTGCTGGAACGAAGAGACCACCATCGACGCCGACGGGGACGGCGACCGGGAGCTCCTCATCTACGTCGACGACGGCGTCTCCGGCCCGGTCTACCTGGTGCCGATGAACGGCGATGAAGCCGAGGTGCTGTGCGAGGCCGGGCCATTCGTCGGCTGGGGGTTCGCCCCTTCGGTCGACGTCGACGGTGACGGCATCGAGGACGTTCCCATCTACTCGGGCCTCACGTTCGGCCCCGCAGCGGACAACTTCTGTGGGTACGGGTGGGTGTCCTTCGACTTGTGGCCCTACCCGCTGAAGTTCGGCGACGCCGACGGCGACGGCAAAGCGGACATGGTCGTTTCCGACGCGAGCGCGGTCTACGTGGTTCCGATTCCTACGACGGCCGGCAGCTACACCGCAGCCGCGGAGGCCATCGCCACCGTCGGCGTTCGAGGGGAGTCCACCACGGCCGTGCTGACCGACGCGGACGGCGACGGACGCGACGACCTGGTGGTGCTGACACGTTTTCCCGAGGGGCAGCAGCTCCACGTCTACGATCACCCCCTCAGTGGCGCCCGCTCGTGGGCCGACGCCCGCGTGGCGCTGAACTTCGCGGCCGAGCCGAGCTTCCGCATCGCCGCGGGTCCTTCCGGCCTCCGAATCGACGTCGCCGCCACCGCGACCGAGGAGGCGTGGACGGGGTGGGTGCGGCTGTAGCGCGCCTTCCTACCGCCCCGCGAAGCGCCCGGGCAGGTCGGTGATCACCCACCGCACGTCGCTCGACGCCGTCTGGGCCAGCGCCCACGCGTGCTCGGTGCTGACGCCGTAGACCGCCACCGGGAGCGGCATCGGCGCGACCGGGAGCTCGGCGAGGTTCACCACCAGCAGGTCGGCCCCGGTCGGCGGTGTGAACTCGGGGTTGGTGAAGCTGGTGAGGCCGAGCATCACCTCCGGGGCGCCCTGCTCCTGGCGCAGCGCGTCGAACATCGCGAGCGACTCGGCGGAGCTGGTCTGGACGATCAGGGGGAGCGTGCCGAAGGGGACCGTCCCGAGCCAGTCGAGCAGCGTGAGCGTCACGGCGCGGTCGGGATCGTTGACCACGTCGAGGAACAGCGGTCCCGCCGGGGCCTCCGGCAGCGCGCCCACCAACTCGGCCAACTCGGCGAGCGTGTGGCCGTTCGGCGCGGTGTGGCCGAGATCGTAGCAGCCCTCGGTCGCGGCGCGGGCGGGGTCGCCTGCGCAGCCGTCGCCGTCCACGCGGAGGTCGACCTCGGCGCCGAACCCCGCCTCCAGCGCCGCCACGAGGTGGTCGGGCACGTTCTCCTCGGCGTCGGGCAGCATCCCGAGCCCGCGATGGGCGACGAGCGCGGGGTCGTTCGCCGCGCACCCGAGGAGCAGTGCGATCACGGCGGCGCCGTCGTGCCGAACAGCCGCGTGAGGTCGACGGTGAGGTCGACGTCGAGCACCGCGTTGGTGAACTGGAACGCGGTGGGAAACACGCCCTCGTCGTGCCACCACGCGGTCGTGGCGAACGGCCGCAGCCCGAACCCGAGGCCCACGCCGGGCCACAAGAGCGAGAACTGCGCCCCGGTGTGCAACGAGGCGTACACCCCGTAGTCCTCGGTGCGGAAGGCCTGCGCGAGCGAGTCGAGCTCGACCTGCTCCCAGAGGCCCACGCCGAGCGCGAGGCGTGGTTTCCACGGCGTGTCCTTCCCGCCCGGCCACGCCCACGCCCACCCGACGAGCTGGTGGGACGCCAGGCGCGGCGCGGTGACGTCGTCCAGCAAGAAACCGCCCACCAGGGCCGAGAACGGCCAGTCGGTGGTGAGCGCGCCGCTGATCCACGGGCCGACGGGTTTGCCCGCGCGCACCGCGCCGCCGACCGAGAGGTTGCGCGACGTCGCCGCCAGGGTGCCCACCCACGCGGTGCGGACCGGGAGCGCCGGTTCGCCGCCGAGCGCCCGCCCGAAGACGACGATCGCCGCGATCAGCACGGCGCCGGCGGGGTGCGGTGACGGTCGTTGCGCCTGCCGACGTGGGCCCGGAACGCCGATGGGTGGCTGGCGCCCTTGACCGGGCTCACCTGGACCACCACCAGAGCTGCGGCGTGGTGACGATGCCGGCGTGCACGGCCCGCACCGCCCCGTCGGGCCCGACCGCGACCGTGGTGGGCAAGGTCGACACCTTCCACGCCTTCTTGGTGGCGGTGTCGGCCACGAGCACCCGTGCCGGCGGAAGGTCGTGTGCCTTGGCAAACGCCAACAGATCGGCGGGCTTGCCGTCGGCGGCGACGTAGAGGATGGGCGTGTCGGGGTGCCCCGCGTCGAAGTGGGTGAGCATCGGCATCTCGACGCGGCACGGCCCGCACCACGTGGCCCAGAAGTTGACCAGGACCGTCTGCCCGCGCAGGTCGGCGAGGTCGACCGTGGCGCCTTCGAGGTTCACCAGGCGCAGGGGCGGGGCCGCGCCGGGCAGCGCGGGCGCACGCAGCCAGCCCACGCCGACGAGGAGCACGCCCACGATCAGCACGGTGAGGGCGAGGTCCTTGACCCACCCCCACGCACGCTCGCGCCACGGAGGGGGCGGCGCCTGGGCCTCCCCCTCGTGGCGTACCTGCAGGCCGTCGTCGGAGCCGCTCATGCCGCCCAACGTAGCTGGCCGGGGCGCTCAGCCGCTCTTGATCTCGGTCCAGATCTGGTCCCACGCCGCGGTGCCGGCGCCGAGGTCCTCGTTGTACTCGAGGTTCTTCATGTCGGCCTCGGTGGGGTAGGCGACCTTGTTCACCATCTTCTCCGACGCCGGAAGGTTGGGCGAGCCGTAGCCGGTGAAGTCGCTGATCTTGGCGCCCACCTCGGGCCGAAGGATGTAGTTGAGGAACTCGTGCGCGGCGCGCAGGTTCTTCGCGCCCTTGGGGATGCACATCGAGTCGCACCAGATCGAGCTGCCCTCCTTGGGGAGCGCAAACTCGATCTCCGCCTTCTCGACCTTCGCCTGCATCGTGTCGCCGTTCCAGAGCTGCGCCGCGAAGACGTCGCCGGCGATGAGCTGCGCCTTGACCGGCGCGCTCACGTAGGAGGCGAGGATCGGCTTGGCCTTGAGCGCTTCGGCCTTCGCCGCGGCGAGGTCGGCGGCGTCGACGCTGTTGACCGACTTGCCGAGGAAGCGGAGCCACGCCCCGATGTTGTCGCGCATGTCGTCCATCATCGTGAGCTTGCCCTTGAGGGCCGCGTCCTGGAAGAGCGCCCAGGAGTCGGGCACCTTGCCGAGCAGGTCCTTGCGGTAGGCGACGCCGGTGACGCCCCACTGCCAGGGCACGGTCACCTCGTTCTTCGGGTCGAAGACCGAGCCGAGGAAGAGCGGCGCGAGGTTGGCGTAGTTGGGGATGTGCTTCTTGACGAGCTGCTCGACGAGGTGGAGGTGGCGCAGGACGCTCACCGCGTAGCCGCTCGGGCACACCAGGTCGTAGCCGGCGGCGCCGGTCTGGACCTTGGCGATCATCTCCTCGTTGGACTCGTAGGTGTCCAACGTGACCTTCACGTTGAACTCCTTCTCGAAGTTGGGGATCGTGTCCTCGGCGATGTAGTCGGACCACATGTAGATGTGGAGGTCGGCCTCGATGGGGCCGAGCTCGGGTTCGGGCGCGGGCGCGGGGCCGGGGCCGGTGCCCTCGTGGCCGGCGGGCGGCGGGGCGTCGGCCGGCTTCTCTTCGCTGCCGCACGCCTGCAGGACCAGGCCGATGGTGCCGACGCTCATGCCGAGGCCGAGGGCGCCGCGGAGGAACTCCCGGCGTTCGATGCGACCGTCGCGCAGGGCCTCGACGAGCTGGATGCGGGCTTTTTCTTGGGACATGGCGGGGAGACTCCGGGCTAGTGGGGGGTGAGGGGCTTGTCCTGCGACAGCCGGTCCGACGCCCAGATGAGCGCCGCGGTGACGACGAGGATGATCGTGGAGATGGCGTTGATGCTCGGCTCGACGTTCTTGCGGACCATGCTGTAGACCACGATGGGGAGCGTGGAGCTGCCGGGACCGGTGACGAGCGAGGTGATGACGTAGTCGTCGAAGGACATCGTGAACGCCAGGAGCGCCCCCGAGAGGATGCCCGGCCACAACTGCGGCACGGTCACCTTCCAGAACGTCGTGAACTCGTCGGCGCCGAGGATCAGCGCGGCCTCTTCGAGGTTGCGGTCCATTCCTTCCAGGCGGGAACGCACCACGACGGTGACGAACGAGATGTTGAACGCGACGTGCGCGATGACGATCGTGCCGATGCCGAGGGTCATCTTCAGGAAGACGAACAGGATGAGCAGCGAGATGCCGACCACGATCTCGGGCGTGACGATGGGGACGTACAACAACGACTCGAGGAACGTGCGCCCGCTGAACCGGTGGCGCGCGATGCCGAGCGCCAACATCGTGCCGAGGAGCGTGCTGATGAGCGTGGAGATCACCCCCACCTCGACGCTCACCCACAAGCTGTGGACGAGATCGTCGCGCTCGAGGAGCCGCTCGTACCACCGCAGCGTGAAGCCTTCCCAGCCGGCCGAGAACTTGCTGTCGTTGAACGAGAACGCCACCAGCACCAAAAGCGGCGCGTGCAGGAACAGGTACACCGCGGCCGCCACGCCGAGGAGCCACTTCGGGAGCTTGCCCATCAGCGGGCCTCCCCGGCCGGCTCGTCGCGTACCCGCAACGAGACGAAGACCGCCGCGAGCACCATCGCCATGACCGTGAAGCTCGCCGCCGAGCCGAACGGCCAGTTGTTGGCGACCATGAACTGGTTCTGGACGAGGTT
The DNA here is from genome assembly GCA_005776735.1 of Pseudomonadota bacterium. Classification (GTDB taxonomy): domain Bacteria; phylum Myxococcota_A; class UBA796; order UBA796; family SXON01; genus SXON01. The sequence continues at coordinate 1,410 of SXOM01000416.1, read as the reverse complement.
GCCGATCATCATCTCCTTGGCGCCGCCGAGCAGATCGCTCGTGAGGTAGCTGCCGAGGGCGGGGATGAAGACCAGGAGGCTCCCGGCGACGACGCCGGGCATCGACAGCGGCAGCACCACCCGCACAAACCGCGCGGCGGGCCGGGCGCCGAGCACCTCGGCCGCTTCGAGCAAGCTGGGATCGAGCTTCTCGAGCGAGCTGTAGATCGGGAGCACCATGAACGGCAAGAAGCCGTACACGAGGCCGGTCATCACCGCGAACGGGGTGTTCATCATCTCCAGCGGCTCGGTGCGCAGGCCGGTCGCGAGCAGCACGGTGTTGATGAGCCCGGTGTCGCGCATCAGGAAGATCATCGCGAACGTGCGCACCAGGAAGCTCGTCCAGAACGGCAGGATGACCAGGAAGACCAGCAGGTTGCGCCACTCGCCCGCGCGGGAGATGACGTAGGCCACCGGGTATCCGAAGACCAGGCAGATGGCCGTGCAGCCGAGCGAGTACACGAGCGTCCGGACGCCGATCTTGATGTAGAGCGGGTCGAACAGCCGGACATAGTGTTCGAAGGTGAACCCCGACTCCACGCCGCCGTACAGCCCCTTGGGCATGAAGCTGTATGCGAGCATGAACAACAGCGGCACCATGAAGAACGCCACGATCCACGCCGTGCCGGGGCCCATGAGCGACCACGCCCGCGCGCCGGGCCGCCGCGACGACCATCGGAGCCACCACAGGCGCGGGTTCACGCGTCCCTCGGCGGCTCGGGCTCGAGCACCCGCGCGTCTTCGGGCGCAAACGCCGCCACGCACGCGCCGCCCTCCTGCCACGCCACCGGCGCCCGGAGCTGCCCCTCGTTGCGTACCGCCGCGGTGACCTCGCCCCCGCCGTCGAGCACCACGCGCACGTGCAACATCTCCCCGCGGTACACCACCTGCCGCACCTTGCCCGCGAGCTGGTTGAACCCCGCCGGCGCCGCCCCCGGCTGGTGCAGCCCCACCCGTTCCGGCCGTACCGACACCATCACCGCTTCGCCCACCGCGCGGTCGCCCTGGCCAGCGGCGTGGACCAACTGCCCGTCGCTGCGGCGCAGCGTCCACCGCTCCCCGACGATCTGCTCGACCACCCCTTCGCAGAAGTTGCTCTCGCCGATGAACCGCGCCACGAACGGCGTGCGCGGCTGCTCATAGATCTCGGCGGGGCTCCCGAGCTGCGCGATGCGCGCGTTGTCCATGACCGTGATGCGGTCGCTCATCGTGAGCGCCTCCTCCTGGTCGTGGGTGACGTACACGAACGTGATGCCGAGCCGCCGGTTGAGCGACTTGAGCTCGAACTGCATCTCCTTGCGGAGCTTGAGGTCCAGCGCGCCGAGCGGCTCGTCCAACAAGAGGATGCTCGGCTCGAGCACCAGCGCCCGC
>SXOM01000415.1 GCA_005776735.1 Pseudomonadota bacterium | reverse complement strand
TCGATGCGCGCCACCTCGATCGGCGCGGCGGGATCGGTGAAATCGTAGCGCGAGCCGAAGTTGCTCTCCCCCTGGAAGAGCACGTCGTGGTGCCGCACGACGTAGCCGCCGTCGGCCTCGGCGTTCTCGGCCGCGCCGACGCGCGTGACCGCGAGCGGATCGGTCAGGTCGTACACCATCGGGCCCCCCCCGGTGTCTTTGCGCGCAAACAGCGCGTACCGGCCGCCGACGTTCGCGAAGTAGTAGGGGTGCGGCCGCCCTTCTCCGTCGGCCGTCTCCCACGCGCTCAGGATCTGCAGGTCGTCCGGATCTCCGATGTCGAGCGTCATCGTCTTGAGGAGCCCGCCCGAGCTCGCCAGCGCCACGTTCCCGATCGCGTGTACGCTGCCGGCGAGGAACGCCACCTCGGTGAAGTTCTCGAGGATCACCGGCGCCGCGGGGTCGCTCACGTCGACCACGAAGATGCCCAGGAAGCCAGCGGACACGTACAGGCGGTCGCCTTGCCAGAAGGTGGACAGCGCCACGCGAAAGTAGGCGTCGGGGTAGTCGTAGCCGGGCAGCTCGAGCTGGCTGAGCCACACCGGTGCGGTGGGGTCGGTCAGGTCCCAGAACCCGATGCCGCCGTGGTCGCCGTCGACGTGCATGTCCACCGCGAGGACCGTGCGCCCCGCCACCTCGGCGATCGCCAAGGTGTGGCTCTCGCGCATCGTGGCGCTGTAGGCTTCGCCCACCTTGACCGGCGCGCAGGGGTCGTCGAACTGAAACAGGCTCACGCCGCCGCCGCCCGACTCGGGCGCCCACGGCACCACCAACCACCCGTCGTACATGCCGACGAGGTTGTGGTGTTCGACATCCTCGGGCCCGCCGGTGAGCGCCGCGCAGGGGGTGTCGAGCTGGTCGGCGGTGAAGCTCCGGGCGGGGCCGCCGGGCCCGGCGATGGCCCAGTCGTCGGGCTCGGGGAGCGGGTCGGGGACCACGACGGCGTCCGTGGTGCACCCGAGGGCGAGGAGCAGGAACATGCCGCCGTTCTACCCCGGCGCACGGGTTGCCGCGGGGGCCTTGACATCGCAAGGGGGGTGACTATCCCTCGCGGCGACGACTGAATCACCATTCATCGGAGTCCCCATGGAACTGCCCCTCCGCGACCGCCTCGAGAAGACCCGCACCAACCTCCGCCACAAGCTCGACGAGCAGGCCGACGCGCTCAAGCACCGCCGGGCCGAGCTCCAGGCCCGCGGCGACGAGCTGCGCCATCGTGCCGAGGTCCGCGTCGACGCGGGGCGCGGCCGGGTGCTCCTCGCCGAAGCGCGCGTCCTCGAGGCCGCCGCCGACGCCCTCGCCACGGCCCGCGAGACGCTCGGCGAGCGCGCCGGGTTCGTCGAGAAGGGCGAGAAGGCGCTGCGCGACGCGCTGGTCGAGCTGCGGGCCGGTCACGAGTCCACGCTCCCGATCGCCGGGTACGAAGCGCTCGGCGTCAAGCAGGTGCTCCCCGCGCTGGCCGGCGTGTCCGAGGCGGGGCTCCGCACGGTGCGCGCGTGGGAGGTGCGGCACAAGAACCGGGTCACGGTCCTGCGCGAGATCGACAAGCGCCTGAGCTGAAGCGGGGCGCACGGCCGTCCCGGCGCGCGTCGGGACGGTCGCGGTGCGCCCCCCCGCTCCGGGCGCTACCTTCTGGCTGTGGAGCCCGCCGTCGACCCTCGCTTGCGCCCGCCATGGCGCACGCCCACGCCGACCGAGGTGCTCCGCACCCTGGCCGGCTGGGGGTGGACGTTCGCGGTCTTCCTGATGGCGCCGCTCTTGTCGCTGTTGTCGCTCGGGCTGTTCGGGCCGCGGCTCACCACCTGGCTCGCGCACACCTGGGGCCCCACGTGTTGCCGTCTGTTGGGTGTCGCGGTCGAGGTGCGCGGCGTGGAGCACCTGCGCCACCCGGGCTCGCGCATCGTGGTCGCCAACCACACCAGCGCCCTGGACATGCCGTTGGTGGCGCTCATCGCGCCGAAGGCCCCGTTGGTGCTCGCCAAGGCCGAGCTCCGGTGGGTGTTTCCGTTCAACCTCATGTGGGTCGCGCTCGGCCAGCGGTTCGTGGAGCGCAAGAACAAGGACCGGGCGCGCGCGTCGGTCGATGCGTTGGTGGCGGCGCTCCGTCGCGACGAGCGCAGCATCGTGCTCGCGCCCGAGGGCACACGCAGCCGTGACGGGAAGCTCGGCCGGTTCAAGCTGGGTGCCTTCCACATGGCCGCGCAGACCCACGTGCCGATCGTGCCGGTGCTCATCCGGGGCGCGGGGCCGTTGATGCCGCCCGGCCGCTGGTGGATCGAGGCGGGGCGCTGCGTGGTCGAGATCAAGCCGCCCATCGACACCTCGGCGTGGGTGCCCGAGCAGGTCCACACCTACGCAGAGGCGTTGGAGGCTGACTATCGGCGTTGGCTCGCAGAGGAGGGCCCGGTGGCGCCCGCGCCGCGACCGTCCGCCGGTGCAGAATGAGGCTGGTGCGCGGTCGGCGCGACGGATAGCGCGCCGCCCATGACGACCCTGCTGTTTCTCCCTGCGCTCCTCGCTGCCTGCGGCACCGACACCGATCCTGGCGACACCGCCGACACCGCCGACACCGCCGACACCGGCGGTGGCGACACGTCCGACACCTCCGACACCGGCGGCGACACCTCCGACAGCGGCGGCGACACGGCCGACACGGGGACCGACACCGGCACCGACACGGGGACCGACACCGGCACCGACACGGGGACCGACACCGGCACCGACACGGGGAGCGGCGCGGACGAGTTCGTGGAGGCCGAGATCGACGGCACGTTGGTCACCGCCACGGTCCAGGCCGGGTACGTCACGCGCAACGGGAGCGTGATCTCGTTCACCTTCCTCTCCGACGGCAACGTCTACCCCGCGTTCACCCTGGTCATCGCGCAGACCACCGTGCTCGCGATCGACACCGACTACGACTGCTCGCTCACCTCGAGCATGGTGTACACCGGGGCCAACGCCGTACCCTACTACGCGAACTACTCCCCCGCGACCTCGTGCGCCTACCGCCTCTCCGCGCTCGGCGACGCGGTGGGCGAGCGGGTCACGGGTACGTTCTCGGCCACGATGTACGACGCCACGCTCACGACCTCGATCGAGGCCACCGACGGCCGCTTCGACGTCGTGCTCGACAACGCCGGTTAGGCTCCCGGGTGCTGTTCGCCCTGTGGCTCGCGTGTGCCTCCGACCCCGAGGCCCCCGCGCCCGAAGCGGGGGAGGGGGCCGCGCCGCCGGCGGTGCTCACCGAGGTGCGGCTGCCCCTTCTGCAGGTCGAGGGCCGGGTGTCGCGCGACGCCGAGCTGCGCGGCCTGGTCACGCTCGCGGTCGAGCTCGGCTTGTCCGACCTGCCCGGCGTGGTGCCGGTCGTGTCCGGCGGGGTGCTGCCCGTCGCGTTCCTCGGGGAACGTTCGCCTCCTGCGCGGCAGGCCGACGCGCGGCTGGTCGCCCGCGCCGCCCCGGACGACACGATCGAGCTCGAGCTCGAGCTGTGCGTGGCCGGCGGCGAGTGTGTGGAAACGGTGGCGACGGCGCCGCGGAAGGCGCCGTGGCCGGCGGTGGGCGCGGTCCTCGAAGGCGCGGCCGAGGCGCTCGGTGTCCCCGTCGACGAGGCCACGCGCGCGGCGTGGTCCACGCCCGGCTCCAAGGACGACTATGCGGAGCTCATGACCGGCCGCGCGGCGGCGCAGCTGTACGGCATCCTGCCCCCGTCGCTCACCCCCGGCGACAAGAAGGACCCGGTGCTCCGCGCCGTGGTGCTCGACCCGGGGCAGCCGCTGGCCCAGTGGGTGCGCGCACGCTGGGAGATGGCGAGCACCCTCGACGGGGGCAAGGCCGGCGACGCCCTCGCGCGTGCGCAGTTGCTCCGGCCCACCAGCCCGCTGCTGGCGGCCGACGCGGCGGCCCTGGCCGCGCTCGGGGGCCACGCCGCAGAAGCGCGCCTCGCGTGGGAGGCCGTCGCGGCGACCGCGCTCAATGACCTCAACGATCGCATCCGGCGCGACTATCTGGATCAGCAGGGCTTCGAGGCACTCTGCCGCCGCAACGGCATTGGCAACGACACCACGGTTGTCTTCTA
>SXOM01000414.1 GCA_005776735.1 Pseudomonadota bacterium | reverse complement strand
TCCGCCACGAGCGCCGGCCGCCCGTAGCCGCGAGCCACAACCCGGGCCCGGCCCGCCGCCCCGCGTCGTGCCCGCTCGGCGGGGTCGGCGAGGGCCGCCCGGAGCGCGGCTTCGAGGGCGTCGACGTCGTCGGTGGGGACCACCCAGCCGACCGCTTCGTCCACGAGCTCGGGGATGCCGGAGACCGCGGTGGTGATGACCGGGAGGCCGCTGGCCATCGCTTCGACCAGGGCCACGGGCAGGCCGTCCATGTCGCCGTCCGGCGCGACGCGACACGGCAAGACGAAGCAGCACGCGCCGGCGAGGCGTCTGCGCACCTCGGCGTGGGGCAACAGGCCGAGGACACGGAGCGGCGGGCTCGGCGCCAGGTCGCTGATCACGTCGATGTGGACGCGGTCGCCGAGGCGTCGGGCCACTTCGGCCACGAGGTCGAGCCCCTTCTTGGGGACCGCGCGCCCGACACAGAGGACCGGCCCGGGCGCGGCGGGGTCGGCCTGGGCGAAGCCGTCGAGGTCGAGGCCGAAGCGCACCAGGCGGGCGGTGACGCCGTACCGATCGTGCACCAACGCCTGGTTGTAGGTGGTCATCGCCACGACGGCGGTCGCGTCGGTGAGCACCCGGCCCAGCGCCGGGCGGGGCTTGTACAGGTCGACGGCGTGGACCGTGACGCTGTACGGCACCCCGGCGCGCGTCGCCGCCAGGCGCACCCACTCGGCGGCTTCGCCGGCGAAGTGGACGTGGGCGCGTCGCGCCCGCCGGAGGATCGCCGCGAGCCACAGGACCCGCCGCGAGACCCACGCAGGCCGCCGGAGCCACTCCAAGAGGAGCGTCGGCGCGGCCGCGAACCACCCGGCGCGGTGGGGTTGGGCGTGCAGCGGCGCGCCCGTCGGCTCGACGAAGATGTCGTCGCGGGTGTCGAACGCCGCGAGCTCGACGGGGACGCCGGCGGCGCGGAGGGCCCGGACCTCGTCGCGGACGAAGGTCTCGCTCAGGGCGGGGTGGTAGCGCACCACGTAGAGGATCATCGTGCGCTCCGGGGCCGGGCGACGACCTCGGCGAGCACGGCCTCGATCTCCGCGGCGCGGTCGGCCCAGGTGCGCACCCGCGGCTCCCCGTGCCCGGCCGCGACCGCCCGGCCGAGCGCCGCCGCGAGCCCGGGCCGGTCGCCGGGGGGGTAGTAGAACGGGCGGTCGCCGGCGATCTCCCGCACCGTGGGCAGGTCGGCGGCCACGATCGGCCGGCCGGTGGCCAGGTAGTCCCACAACTTCAGCGGCGACGTGAACTGCCGGCCGAAGCTGTTGTCCTCGAGCGGGAGCACGAGCGCGGCGGCGGCGGCCAGGCGGGCGGGCAGCGCGGGGTAGGGGAGGGGGCCCCCCGCGCGGACGTTGGGCGGCAGGGGGCCGGGCCACGTGTCGCCGACCAGCTCGAGGTCGAACTGCGGGAGGTCGGCGAAGGCCTCGACGAGCGCGGCCACCCCCTTGTACGCCCGCGCCGACCCCGCGTAGACCACGCACGGGCGCGCCGAGGGCTCCCGCGGCGGCGCGGGCGCCACGCGGTCGGCGGCCGTGGCGTTGTGGACGACGCGTCGGAGGGCGGGGAGCGCGGCCCCGTAGGCCGCCTCCAGCGCAGCCAGCGTGCCCCCGCTGTTGGTGACCAGCGCGTTGCAGCGCGCGAGCATCGCCCGCTCCCACGCCTCGGTCACGCCGGGCTCGTCTTCCTCCTCGGCGGCGCGCTGCTTCTCGAGGCAGTGTGCTTCGTACACCACGCGCGGCCGCTCGCCGACGGGGCCGAGGTACTTCAGCTCGCGGGCGTACACCACCGAGTCGCGGGTCGCCGCGTCGCACCAGGTGGCGAGCGTCCACCGGAACCACGCGCTGGCGGCCGGGCTCCACGCGCTCGGCGCCAACTGGAGGTGCAGGGTCGGCACCGGGGCGAGGCCGTGGTCGGCGAGGATCGTGTCGACGTCGGCCGGGGCGCCGCGGGCCCGGTTGGCGAGGAGCCACACCTCGTGCCCGCGCGAGGCCAGCGCGTGACAGGTGTGGAGGACCTGGACGGTCTGGGCCCGCGTACCGGGGAGCGCCGGCCGGTACAGGTGGAGCACACGCACGGGCGTCCGGTAACCGCGGCCCATAGGATGCACCGCATGTCCACGCCCCTTCCCCGCACCGATGCCGAGCTCGGCGAGCTCGCGTTCGCCAACCTCCAGGCCGTCGTCGCCATCGACAGCCAGTCCGACGAGGCGTCGCCCACCATCCCGACCACCGAGGGCCAACGGCGCCTGGGCCAGGTGCTCGCGCGCTACTACGTCGGCGCCGGCGCCACCGTGGAGCAGGATGCGCAGGCCAACGTGTTGGCGTGGCTTCCGGGTCGCGGGGCGCGCGCGGGTGCTGCACCGGTGGCGTTCATGGTGCACGTCGACACGGCGCGGGGCACCCAGGCGGTCCCGGCCCTGAATGTGTTGCGCGGCTGGGACGGCACGCGGGTGCCCTACCCCCGCAACCCCACGATCTGCGTCGACCTCGACACCTACCCGGCGGCGGCGGGGTTCGTCGGGCACGACCTCGTGTACGGGCCGGGCGACTTCCCGTTCGGTCTGGACGACAAGCTCGGGCTCGCCTACTGCATGAGCCTCGCGACGATCCTCGCCGGCGCGGCGTGCGACCACCCCCCGCTGGTCTTCATCGGCCGCCCCGACGAAGAGGTGGGCCGGGACGCCGCGGTCGTGGGGCTCGCGGCGCTGTTGGCCGCCCGCGGCGTGCGGTGCGGGTACACCGTCGACGGCATCCTGCCGTTCGAGGTCAACACCGAGAACTTCTACGCGGCGGTGGCGCACGTCGGTTTTGCCGGCGGCCCCGCGCGGCCGTTGGAGGGGGCGCCGTTCGTCGCGCACATCGGCGGGGTCAACACGCACGGCGCCACCGCGCACGCCGAGGGGCACCGCGCCGCGCCGCGCCTGGTCGCGGAGTGGGCCGGCGCCCTGGCCCGGCACGAGGTGGTCTTCGATCGGTTCGTCTCCGACGCGCTTCGCGACTGCGACGCGGTGGTGCACCTGCGCATCGCCGACGGAGCCGAGCAGCGGGTCCGCGACGCGCTCGAAGCGGTCATGGCGCCGCACGTCCGGCGGGGGGCCACCTTCCGCCTCGAGCCCGGCGCGGCCGTGGAGGGCGATGCCGCGGTGGAGGCGATGCTCGACTGGCTCGCCACGTTCTACGCCTCGGCGCCTGGGTTCACGCTGCCGTGCGAAGACTCCCACGGTCGCGACGGCTACAGCCACCCCTACCGGGCGCGCCCGGTCGCCGACGGGGTGCAGCTCGACGTGCGGATCCGCGACTTCGCCGCCGAGGGGCGTACGCGCCGGGTGGAGCACCTGCGCGGCCTGGCCGGGGGCCACCGCTTCGCGGCCGAGCACCAGTACGAGAACATGGGTCCGCGCATGGCGGCCCACCCCGAGCTGGTGGAGTGGGCCCAGGCCGCGGCGGCCGACGTCGGCGTGCCGGTCTCGATCGTCCCGATCCGCGGCGGAACGGGGGTGGACCCGTTCCTGGACCGCGGCATCCCGGTGGCCAACCTCGGCACCGGCTACTTCGCGCCCGAGAGCGAGAAGGAGCTCACTTCGCTCCAGACGATGGCGCACCACCTCCGGTGGTTGTACGCGCTGGTCCAGAGGCTCTGACCGCCGAAGCGGGATAACGACGGCGCGACGCTGTCGCGTCCGCTTCCCGGAGTTCACATGCGCTTCTCTCGTGTCATCGCCCTGTTCGCCCTCGCCGCGCTCCCCGCCGTCGCCTTCGCCGGCAAGGCCAAGGAGCCGGATCCGCTGCCGGTGATCGTCGCCACGGGCATCGGCGAGTTCGACACCGTGTTCAACCCCGCCAAGGGCATCCAGGACAAGCTCAAGGCCGAGTCCGACTCGCTCAAGAAGGCGCGCACCGACGCCAACGCCGCGCTCGAGGTCGCCACCGACGATCCGCTCGGCACCGCGCTCGCGGAGCTCAAGAAGAAGGCCAACACCAAGCTCAAGGTGGTGATGAGCGGCCGCATGCCGAAGGTCAGCCCCGAGGGCGTGGTGCCCGACAACATCCAGAAGGGTATCGACGCGGTCAACGGCCTGGTCGACGCGGCCGACGGCACGATCACCCGCGCCGGTGGCCTCAAGGACGAGGCGATCCGCCTCGCCGGCGCGTGCAAGGACTTCCCCGGCAAGCTGCCGGGCCTGGTCAAGAACCCGCTCGAGATCGCGTCGAAGGGCAAGGTCGTGGGCGACGACGTGAAGGCCACCACCGCGCTCCCCGACCGCATCCAGCTCGTCGTCGACGAAGCCGGTGGCATCTTCACCGACGTGCAGGGCGCGTTCGCGGAGTAGGGCGTCGGTCCGCCGCAGGTGCGTACGAAAGTACGCACCTGCGTATGGACGGTGGCACCATCCTGGGGTAGAAGGGTGCGGAGGCTGTGATGTTCATCCCCGTGCTGCTCGCCCCGTTCGCGGCGTACGCGCAGGAGCCGGTGGGCTCCATGGATGATGCGGGGGTCGCCTCGGTGTCGGTGGTGCTCCCGCAGTCCGAGGCCGAGGTGCGCGCCGCCCTGGCCGACCCGGAGGTGGCCGCGCTCCTGCCGCCCGAGGTGCTGGCCGTGCGCACCCTCTCCTCCGGCCGGTGCGTCACCCTCGGCGTCACGGTCAAGGGGGCGTGGGACCCGCTGCAGTACACCACCCAGCGCTGCCCCACCGCCGATGGGTTCCGCTACAAGTTGCTCCAGTCCGACTCCATCACCGCCTACTCGGCGGAGTGGTCGTTGGCGCCGCACGTCGGGGGCGGCACCGAGGTCACCTACCGGGTGTCCACCGAGGTCGATCTGCCGGTTCCGCGCGCGCTGGTGCGCAAGAACGTCCTCGTCAGCGCGCGCGACACGGTGCTGGCCCTGGTCCGGCAGCTCACGTCGCGCCGCCACTGACGCCTACTCGTAGTACATCCACAGCGGGCCGGGAAAACTCCACGTCAGCGCTTCGCGCAGGCGGTCCCGCCAGTTGATCCAGTTGTGCCCGTCCGGGGCCTCCGTGAAGCGCGCCGCCTCGGCGCAACGCTGGAAGACGGGGAACAAGCTGCGGTTGTAGTAGATCAGCGACTCGAACGTGCCGCAGCTCTGGTAGACCTTGGCGTCCAGGTGCGGCGGCTCGGCGCGGAACTCGTTCACGAAGCGCACGATCGGGTCCCACAGCGGGCCGCGCTCGTGCTCGCCGATGTCGGTGAACGCGAGGCTGCCCGACTGCAGGATGAGGCGGCCCCACGTGCCCGGGTGGCGCACCGCGGCGAACAACGAGGACACCGCGCCGAAGCTCGCGCCCATGATCCCCTGGAACTCCGGCCCGTCGAGCACCGGGAAGTTCGCCCGGAGGTGGGGGAGCAGCTCGGTCGCGAGGAAGTCGGCCTGCTTGGGGTTGGCGGCGTACTCCCAGTTGCGCTGCACGCCGCTGGTGAAGCACACCAACAGCGGGGCGACCTCGTGCCGGTGGATGAGGTTGTCCAGGCACGTGCGCATCGTGGCGAAGTGCTGGAAGTCGTTGCCGTCGTGCACGATGAGGAGCGGGTACTTCTTTCCGGCGCGCGCGCCGTACGGCACGTACACCTGGAAGGTGCGGTCGCCGTGCCAGATGGCCGAGTGCAGCTTGCTCTCCACCAGGGTGCCGGCGCGGGCGAACGGGTCGGGCCGGGTCCACTCCGGGTCCTCGTACGACGAGGCCGGACAGACCGAGTTGCTCCCGAACGGATCGTACGCGCGGCGCGGGTTGCGCGGGTCGGCCGACCACCGCCCCTTCCCCTGGCGCACGACCTCGAACTTGTACTCGACGCGGGCCCGCTTCGGCAGGTCCAGTGGCAGCCAGAACGCGTCGGTGTTCGGGATGCGGCGGAGCTCGATGCGCGACGGGAGGCCGAAGACCCAGTGTTGGAGAAAGACCGCCTCGGTGGGCTCGCCGTCCCAGTAGAAGAACGTCGCGTGGTCGTCGTCGACCAGGGGCAGCACGGTGTCGTGCACGAACGCGTCGAGCAGCGCGCGGCGGTTGGCTCCGGCCCGCTGCGTCTGCGTGATGAGCTCAAGCACCCGTTGCATCGACCACGCTCCCGTCCTGGCTCAGGGTGAAGGCGGCGCCGGCGGTGCCGGTGTAGCGGCCGTTCTCGTAGACCGCGCCGTTCTGCAGGCCGACCACGACGCGCGGCTGCAGCCGGTGGGCGAGCACCGCGACGTTGACGCGGTCCGCGAGGTCGAGCCGTTCGCGGGCGTGCGGGAGCAGCACCGTGCTGCGCAACAGGCCGAAGCCGTGGTCGAGGAACTCGGCCGTACCGGGGCCGTACGCGGTGTGGTCGTGGTAGAGCAGCACCCGCTCGGTCATGAGCATCGCGCCGCCGCTCCACGCGTACAGCGGCCGCACGGTGAGGGCGGGGCCGACGTCGAAGAAGGTGCACCGGTTCCGGAGCACCCCCACGTGGCCGCCCGCGACCAGGAGCGCGTCGCACCCTTCGAGCTCCTGGCGCACCGCCTCGCGCTCACGCCGCACCAGCGGGTGCTCGCCGGGGCGGACCTCGCGGTCGAAGCCGTCGTGGAGCGCGCGGGCTTCGGTGAGGAACAGGTCGTCGATCTCGCGGAGGTGTCGTGCGGCCTGCTGGAACCACGGGTCGGCGGCGGTGCCGTACTCCCGGAGCAGGTTGCTGGCGCACTGCACGGCGCTCTGCACCCGGAGGTGGTAGCGGTCCTTCATGCGCCGCAGGGCGTCCTGCTTGGCGGTGTACCGGGTCATCAGCTCGGGCGCGTCGCGCTCCAGAAGCCGGAACCGGTCGTACAGGCGCAGGTTGCGGACCTCGTTGGGCAGGGCGGCGCGCAGCGGCTCGTCGCGCAGCTCATCGTAACGCCAGCCCGCGCTGATGAGCGCGACCGGGCCGTTCACGCCGTGTTTCCGGAGGACTTCGGGGAGGACCCCGTCGGGGCGCTCCGGACCGAGGATGGTCAAGGACATCAGGGGCCTCCCGATAGCCGGCCGGGCGCCGATCGGCACGCGCCAGCCGCGGGTGCGGGTCCGGCATACAGGGCGCCCCGGGAGACACCATGATCGAGGTGCGGGGGCTCACCAAGACCTACCGCGTGCCGGTGCGTCCGCCGGGGCTCGGCGGCGCGTTGCGGTCGTTGTGGTCGCGCGAACACCGAGAGGTGCACGCGGTCGCCGACTTGTCGTTCACGATCCGGCCGGGCGAGCGGGTGGGGTTCCTCGGGCCCACCGGCGCCGGCAAGACCACGACGCTGAAGATGTTGTCGGGGCTCCTGTACCCGTCCTCCGGCGAGGTCTCGGTGCTCGGGCACGTCCCGCAGGCGCGCGAGCCGGCGTTCCTCCAGCAGATCACGCTGGTGATGGGCCAGAAGCAGCAGCTCCTGTGGGACCTGCCGGCCGCGGAGAGCTTCGAGCTGAACCGAGCGTTGTACGGGGTGGAGCGCGCGGAGTTCCGGCGCACGCTGGACGAGCTGGTGGCGATGCTCCACGCCGAGCCGCTCTTGGAGAAGCCGGTCCGCAACCTGTCGCTCGGCGAGCGCATGAAGTGTGAGCTCATCGCTTCGCTCGTGCACCGGCCGCAGGTCCTCTTCCTGGACGAGCCCACCATCGGGCTGGATGTCGAGATGCAGGTGCAGGTGCGGCAGTTCGTGGCCGAGCTCAACCGCCAGACCGGCGCCACCGTGCTCCTCACGAGCCACTACATGCAGGACATCGCGGCGCTCACGCCGCGCCTCCTCATCATCGACCAGGGGCGACTGCGCTACGACGGCTCGCTCGACGACCTCACCCGGCGGGTCGCGCCCGAGCGGCGGGTGGTGGTGCAGGCGGTGGTGCCCGAGCTCGAAGCGCTCGGGCTCGTCGCCCACGAAGGCCGGATGGTGGCGACGGTGCCGGCCGCCGAGGCCAACGCGCTTCTGCAGCGGGTGCTGGCGGTGGCGCCGCTGGTCGAGCTCGGGGTCGAGGTGCCGCCGCTCGACGAGGTGATCGGCCGCGTCTTCCGCGAGGGGCGCGCGTGAGCCGCCCGGCGCCGCTCGGTTCGGGCACCGCAGCGCGCCTGTGGCACGTCGTGCGCGCGTGGCCGGCGCTGCAACAGGTCGCGTTCTCGGGGATGGTCGCCTACCGCGCCGAGATGGTCATCTGGGTGCTGAGCGCCACGTTGCCGCTGGTGATGCTCGCGTTGTGGAGCGCGGCCGCCGCCGACGCGCCGATCGGGGGGTGGGACCAGCTCGGGTTCACGCGGTACTTCGCGGTCAACCTGATCGTCCGGCAGCTCACCGGTGCGTGGGTCGTGTGGGAGCTGAACTGGCAGATTCGCCAGGGGGAGCTCTCGCCCCGGCTCCTGCGCCCGATGCACCCGTTGGTCTTCAACCTCGCCGAGACGCTGGCGGCGTTGCCGTTCCGGGCGCTGGTGTTGTTTCCGCTGGTCGGCGTGCTGGCGGTGTGGCGGCCGGAGGCGCTCTTTCTGCCTTCTCCGTCGGTGGGTGCTGCGTTTCTGCTGAGCGTCGCGATGGCGTTCTTCGCCGCGTGGTCGGTCCAGGCCGCGTTCGGGATGTTGGCCTTCTGGTTCGAGCAGTCGATGGGCTTCTGGTCGGCGTGGTTCGCGGTGTGGGCGTTGTGCGCCGGGTACTTCGTTCCGCTCGACCTGTTCCCGGCGGGGTGGGTGCAGCTGGTCCGCGCATTGCCGTTCTACAGCACGCTCGGCGCGCCGATCGACATCCTGCTGGGCCGCGTCGCCATCGGGCCGACGCTCGCGGTGCAGGCGTTCTGGGTGGTGGCGCTCGGCGCGGGGCTCGGGCTCATGTGGCGGGCGGGTGTGCGCCGGTACGGGGCGGTGGGCGCGTGAGCGCGCGGGTCACCGGCGGTGTCCGGCCCGCGGTGGTGGTGGCCCTGGTGCGGGCGTCGATCTTGACGGCGTTCCAGTACCGCGCGAGCTTCGTCGCGGAGATGGTGGTGGGGGCGCTCTCGGCGCTCGGGATGGCGGCGCCGCTCTTCCTCGTGTACGCGCGGGTCCCGCAGGTGCAGGGGTGGACGCTCGACCAGGCGCTCCTGGTGACCGGCTTCTTCTTGTTGTACAACGCCTTTGTCGCGGGGGTCGTGGAACCGAACCTGGGCGCGGTGGTGGACGGGGTGCGCACCGGGGCGTTGGACTACTTCCTCATCCGCCCGGTCGACGCGCAGTTGCTCGTCTCGTTCCGGCGGGTGGCGCCCGCGGCGCTCTGGGAGCTCGTCGGGGGCGTCGTGATCCTCGCGGTCGCGCTCGGCCGGTTGCCCACGCCGACGTGGGCCCAGGTGGGCCTCGCGGCGGGCCTCTTCTTCGCGGGCCTGGGGGCCACCTACGGCTTGTGGTTGGCGGTCACGTGCCTGAGCTTCTGGTTTGTGCGGGTGGACAACCTGCGCTTCCTGCTCGGGGCGATCACCGACGCGGGCAGGTGGCCGGTGTCGGTGTACGGGCGGGCGTTGCGGCTGGTGCTCACGACCGTCATCCCGGTGGGGTTGGTGTCGAGCTACCCGGCGATGGCGCTGCTCGGGCGCATCGACGCCGGGCTGGTGGTGGGGGCGGTCGCGGCGGCGGTCGGGAGCCTGGTGTTCTCGCGCCTGGTGCTCGTCCGCGCCCTCCGCAACTACTCCAGCGCCAGCAGTTGATCTCAGGGGGACGCGCCGCGACCGGCCGCGTCGAGCGGCCGGTTGCGCCGCGCGTCCCGGCGCGGTGCGCGCCGGACCCTGCGCGCTTCGGGACGGTCGCGGCGCACCGCCCGCCGACTACTCCGTCTTCGGCTTCTTCAGCTTCTCGGTGCGCACCGGCTTCAAGCCGGTGCGGTCGACCTTGGGGACGCCGGCTTCGCGCGGCGGCTTGATCTCCTTGAGCTCGACGTCGAACGTGAGGTCGCCCGAGGGGGCGCCGGGGCGCTTCGGGGTGTCGCCGTACGCGAGGTCGGCCGGGATCCAGAAGCGGCGCTTCTCGCCCACCACCATGAGCTGCACCCCCTCGGTCCAACCGGCGATCACGCGGTTGAGCGAGAACGAGGCCGGCTTCCCGCGGGTGACCGAGGAGTCGAACATCGTGCCGTCCTTGGTCCACCCCGTGTAGTCGACCACGACCACCGACTCCTCCTTCGGGTGCTCCTTGCCCGTACCCGGGGTGAGGACCTTGGACGCGAGCCCGCTCTTGGTCTTCTTGGCGCCCTTGCTCGGCGCCGCGACGTCTTCCGGGGCGGGGATCGGCTTGGGGGCGGGTGTGATGCTCACGAGCTCCACGTCGAAGACCAACATCCCCGCCGGCTTGCCCGCGCGGCCCTTGTAGGCGATCTCCTCGGGGATCCAGAACCGCGTCTTCTCGCCGACGACCATGAGCTGCAGGCCTTCGGTCCACCCCGGGATGACCTTGTCGACCCCGAACGTGGCGGGCTTCCCGCGCTTGGTGGAGGAGTCGAACGCCGCGCCGTCGGTGGTCCATCCCGTGTAATTGACGGTGACCTTGTCCTTGGGGCCGGGGTGCTCCGCGCCGGTGCCGGCGGTGAGCACCTTGTAGGCGAGGCCCGTCGCGGTCTTCAGGGCGTCGGCCGGGGGCGAGGCGACGTCGGCCGGAGCCGGGATGTCCAACGCCGGCTTTTCGGCCTTGCCGTCGGACTTGACCTCGACCTTGGCCTCGGTCTTGGCCTCCGGGGCCGGGGAATCGGGGGTGGCACACGCGAACAGGGCGAGGAGCAGGTAGGTCATGGCCGCCGCTGCTAACCTTGCCGAAGCGGGCTCGCTGCAATAGCCGCCCGCCACTTCGAGGTGAATCGTGCTTCGTGCCCTTCTTCCCGCCCTGTTCCTCGCCGGCTGCGCCCCCAGCGGCGTCTTCATGATCTTCGTCCCCTACAGCGAGAGCGCCACCGAGTGCTCCACCACCGTCAGCGAGAACTTCAGCGACGCCTACTCGCCGGCCGATGACGACGAGGACGGCGGCGGCCCGTGGACCATCACCGAGGACTACACCGGCTCCGACTCGCTCATGTTCGTGCACATCTCGCCCACCTCCGGTGGCGGTGCGGTGTTGACGATGGGCGATGCGGCGTACCCGGGCGTGGCCGAAGGCGACGGGTGGACCTTCACCTGGACCCAGCACACCGACGGCAACTACAGCGCCGAGCACAAGGACGACTACGACTACACCGAGGCGTACACCAACGACTCCACGGTGAACATCCACGTGACGTCGGCCCTCTTCTCGGGCCTGAGCGGCACGATCTCCGGCACCGGCTCCAGCACGATGTCGTGGACCGAGTCCGACGAGTGGGACGTCGAGGACATCGAGGTCTACTCCGGCCAGATCCCGTCGCAGTACTACCTGGTCTACAAGGACTCGGGCGACCTCATCCCCCAGACCAACGAAGCGGAAGAGGACGACTGCAAGGGCGGCACCTGCGAGCTCGCGATCGAGCAGGCCTGCTCCACGTCGGGCCAGGCGTTCACCGCCGAGCGCGTCGAGGGCAACGACGTCCTGTTGTACAACGACTGGATCGAGGACGGCCAGTCGGGCGGTGGCGGCGGCAGCGTCGACACCGGGTTCTAAGCTCGTACGCCGCGACGCGGCGCCCCGCGCGGGCGCCGCCGTCGGCCCTACAGGATGGTCTGGCCGAGGGCGCTCAACAAGAGCCACACGGCCAGGCGTCCGGTGCGGTTCTCCGAGTCGATGACCGGGTTGAGCTCCACCATCTCCAGGCCGAGCACCTTCTTCGTGGCGGCGACCTTCTCGCAGATGAGGTGCGACTCGCGCAGGCTCAGACCGCCGGGGACGGCGGTTCCGACGCCGGGCGCGTGCTGCGGGTCGACCCCGTCGAGGTCGAAGCTCAGGTGCACGCCGGCGGTGCCGTCCAGCGCACGGTCGATCGCTTCGCGTGCACACAGCGCCGTGCCGCGCTCGTCGAGCTCGCTCATCGAGTACACGCGCAGGCCGACCTCCTGCACGAAGCGGCGCTCCCCTTCGTCCACCGAGCGGGCGCCGAACACGCAGACGTTGCGTGCGTCGAGCGCGGGGCCGTCGCCGGCGAGCGCGACCAGCTCGCGCGGGCCGTGCCCGAGCAGGACCGCCAACGGCATGCCGTGGATGTTGCCCGTGGGGGAGGTGCCCGGGGTGTTGATGTCGGTGTGCGCGTCGACCCACAGCACCCCGATGCGGCGCCCGCGCTTCTTCCAGTAGCGGCTGATCCCGGTGATCGTGCCGATGGCGACGGAGTGATCGCCCCCGAGCACCACGGGGAGGCGACCGGCCTCCAGGCCCGCCTCCACCCGGTCGGCGAGCCGGGCGCAGACCTCGGTGATCTCGTGGAGGTAGCGGGCGTGGACGTCGCCCGGCTCGAGCATCTCCTGCGAGCGCACGCCGAGGGCGAAGTTGTCGGCGACGCGGCATCCGAGGCCCTCGATGCCCGCCTTCAGGCCGGCGAGGTGGATCGCCGACGGCCCCATGTCGACGCCGCGACGGCCGGCGCCGAGGTCCATGTGGACGTTCCCGATCATGATCTCGCGCATGCGCTCACTCCGCGTGCAGATCGCCGGCCGCGAGCTCGCCGAACGTCGATTCTTCTTCCCAGTCCACACCCGGCACGAGGTGCGCCGCGTCGAAGGCCCGCGTCTCCACGATGCCGGCGCGCGGCGAGGTGAAGACCCGCATCAGCTCGATGCCACCGGGCTGGCCGACGCCGGAGCGCCCGTGCGGCGCGGTGGGCAGGCGCAGGCTCGCCCCGATCGTGCTGCGGTTCACGTTGAGCGCGCCGGTGCGCAGGCCGTCGCGCAGCTCGGCGAGCGCCGGGGAGTCGGGTCGCGCGAAGACCGAGGTGACCGGCCGGTAGACCGCACGGTTGTGGAGATCGACCGCCTCTTCGACGCTGGCGACGCGGTACAAGAGGAGCAGGGGGCCGGGCGGCTCCTCGTTGAGGAACGGCAACCCGCCGCGCCAGCGCACCTCGTAGATGCCGGGGCTGCAGTAGTGGCCGCGGCGGCCGCTGAGCTCCAGCGCGTCGCCCTCGCACAGCGGAACGTGGCCCTTGGACGACAACGCGCGGCAATACTTGCGGAAGCGCGTGCGCAGCGCTTCGCTGACGACGGGACCCATGAAGACGTCGTCCTCGAGGCCGAAGCCGACGTGGAGTCGCTGCGCGCGGCGCACGAGCTCCGGCACCACCTCGTTCCACGCGCTCGCGTGGATGAAGGCCCGGGCGGTGGACGTGGCCCGTTGCCCGGCGGTGAGGAAGGCGCCGACCAGCAGCTCGTACACCGCGCGCTCGCGCGGTGCGTCCTCGTGCACGTAGGCGAGGCCCTTGCCGCCGGTCTGGAAGTGGGTGGGCAGCTCGGGACGTTCGGCGAGGGCGCGGCGCAGCTCGCGCGCGGTCTCGTAGCTGCCGGTGAAGCACAACGCGTCGAGCCCGGGATGGTTGACCAGGCGTTGGCCCACGGCCGACCCCGGCCCCTGGACGAGGTTGAACACCCCGCGCGGCAGACGCACCCGGTCCCAGAGCTCGGCCACCGTCTGTCCGACGACGGGGCTGTACTTGGAGGGCTTGTAGACCACGCCGTTGCCCCCGAGCACGGCCGCGGCGGTGGTGAGCACCGCGCTGCTGAACGTGAGGACCGCGGGGTTGATGATGCCCACGACACCGCGGGGGACGAAGTCGGTGCGCCCGGCGATGTCGTCCATCACCCGCGGCGCGACCAGCCCTACGCCGTCGTCGAGCAGCAGGTCGAGGGCCCGGACGCTCGCCGCGACCTCCTGGCGGGACTCCCACAGGGGCTTGCCCGACTCGCGCGTGATGAGAATGGCGGTGGGTTCGGCGAACTCCTGCACCTGGTCGCGGAACCGTTGGACCGCCGCCGCGCGCTCCATGATGCCGGCCCGCCGCCACGCGCGGGTACCCTGCGTCGCCGACTCGATCGCCTCGTCGACCGAGCGCAGCGAGAACGCGAAGCGCCCGAGCACATCGCGCCGATCGCCGGGGTTGGTGGCGTTGAGGTACCCGTCGACCGACTCGGACTTGAGGAACGAGCCCCAGAGGTAGTCGCCGCGCCGGAGCACGCGCTCGGGGAGCTGGTTGGCCAGGGCGGTCGCCACGGGCGTCAGTATAGCCCAACGGGCCCGGCAGGGTGGCCGAGGCGCGCGCACGCTTCGTCGTGCAGCGGGGTGGCGAGGCCGGCTCGGCGGGCGACGGTGTGGAGCCACCCGTCGCGCCACGGCCACTCCTTCACCGCGGCGCGCCACGACCCGACCGCGAGGCTGTATTCCCGGAGGCGGCGCAGCGTGTCGGCTGCGTCGGGCGTGGCGCCGAGGCCGGCGCCGCACACCGGGAGCAGCTCGGCCACGCGCGCCTCGAGCTCGTCGGTCCGCGCGAGGCTGGCCAACACCGTCTCCTGGTGCAGGTCGCCCAGCACCCCGAAGACGCTGAGCCACAGGAGCTTGGTCCCGACCTCCGCTTCGTACTGGGCGGCGCTCGCCACGGTGCGGGCGGCGAGGCCCGCGCGCCCGAGGAACGCCGCGGTCCACGAGGCGTGGCGGCCCCAGAAGACCGACGGCGCGCCCGCTTCGGGGGGGGCGCCGCGGGTGGGGACGGCGAACCACAACTGCCCCTGCGTGAGCTCGCCGAACCCCCGTCCCCGCAGCCAGGGGAGCAAGGCCCCGTTCTGCACCAGGACGAGGTCGGCCGGGCGGGGACACGCGTCGATGATGCCGGCGACGTCGTCGTTGCGGGTGCACACCAGGACCGGCCCCCCCCCGTCGGGCACCGCACCGCCCCGCGTGACGACCTCGACCTCGATCCCCTGGGCGGTGGCCGCCGCCGCGAGCGCCTGGCCCACCCGACCGGCCCCCACCACGGTCAGCACGGCGCCGCCGCGATCGCAGCGCGATGCCGGGCGGCCCCGGCGCGCTTCGGGACGGTCGCGCGGCATCGCCCCCAAACGCTCGGGCGGGCCGGGCTCATCCGACGAGCTTGCCGCCGCACGCCTGCCACGCCGCCACGCCGCCTTCGAGGCTCGTGGCGTTGAACAGGCCCTTTTGACGCAAGAGCCGCGCCGCGGCCACGCTGCGCTGGCCGTGGGCGCAATAGCACACGATCTCGTTGCACTTTTCGACCTCGCGCCACCGGGCTTCGAGCTGGCCGAGCGGAATGAGGATGGCGCCGGGGATGGTGCCGAGGCGGGTCTCCTCGGGCTCGCGCACGTCGAGGAGCACCACGGGTTCGCCGCACTCCACGCGCTCTTTCACCTCCTGCGCGCCCGCTTCGAGGTTCGCGAGGGCATCGGCGTCGGCCACCGGCCCTTCTTCGCCGGCGACGACGGCGACCGGGCCGCGGCCGGCGCTCGGGGCGGGGGCGGCGGCCGCCGGGGCGGACGCGGGGGGAGGCGACGCGCGGGAGTCGCCGCTGACGCGGGACACGACGCGCTTGGCGAGGGAGCGCAACAGGCCCATGACGGTCTCCGCGTCCGCCGTATCCGGAGGGCCGGTCCCTCGCCGCAACACGGCCCGGTCGGCGCGGTCCCGGCTACCGAACCGCGGCGGCGGCGGACGCCCGGACATCGGGATAGCCCGCGGGGTCGTGCGCTTCTCCGACCTCTGCACGCTCGCGAGCGCCTTGTCCTGGCTGCGGGTGGCCCTGGCCGCCGCGTTGCCGTTGCTCCCGCGGGAGTGGTGGCTCGGCGTGTACGCGACGGCGCTCTTCACCGACGTACTCGACGGGCGCGTCGCGCGGAGCACCGGCACCGCGACCCCGGCGGGCGCCACGCTCGACGCCTGGGCCGACAAGGCGCTCCACGTCAACACCGCGTGGACGTTGGTGAACGAGGGCATCTTTCCCGGCTGGTGGATGTTGCCGCTGTTCATCCGGGAGATCGTCCAGGTGCCGCTGGTCTTCGTCTTCGCGCACCGGTGGCGCACGGGTGTGGGCCGGCCGGCCACCCGGCCGCTGGGGCAGCTCACCACGATCTTCGTGGCGCTCACGCTGGTGCTCGGGCTGCTCGGCCTGCCGACCCCGGCGCTCACGCTGACGGTCGGCGCCCTCGGCCTCGCTGCGGGAATGGATTACGCCCGGCTACACTTCTCCCACCTCCGCACGGTGCCGCTGCCATGACTCTCCTTTTCCTGCTGCTCGGGTGCCCCGAGACCGTCTCCAAGCTCGACACCGCCGACGCCTTCCCGGGCGACGAGGACGGCGATGGGTGGACCGTCGAAGAAGGCGACTGCAACGACGAGGACCGGTCCATCAACCCCGGGGCGGCCGAGGTCTGGTACGACGAGGTCGACCAGAACTGTGTGGCCGAGGACGAGCAGGACCAGGACGGCGACGGCTCGAAGGTCACGCGCGACTGCGACGACACCGACGCCACCCGGTTCCCGGGCAACGACGAGCTGTGCGACGGCATCGACAACGACTGCGACGAGACGGTCGACGACGATCCGGTCGACGGCGAGGTCGTGTACGTCGACCGCGATCTCGACGGGTACGCCGACGATCTCGCGGCCGAGCGCACCGTGTGCGAGGTGTACGCCGGCTTCACCCAGGTGCTCGGCGACTGCGACGACGACGATCGCTCGGTGGCCCCCGACGCGGCCGAGGTGTGCGACACGCTCGACAACGACTGCGACGGCGTGGTCGACGAGAACCCGACCGACGCGCCGGCCTGGTACGCCGACGCCGACGGCGACGGTGCGGGCGACGCCGCCCGGTGGCTGCGCGCGTGCGCGGCTCCCGATGGCACCGTGGCGGACGATTCGGACTGCGACGACACCGATGCCAGCGCGTTCCCCGGCGGCATCGAGCTGTGCGACGAGGTCGACAACGACTGCAACGACGAGGTCGACGACGACCCGACGGACACCACGTCGGTGTGGCCCGACCTCGACCTCGACGGGTACGGCGACTCCGCCGAGACGCCCGCCACGGCGTGCGCCTACACCGGCGCCGTCGTCGACGGCGACTGCGACGACGCCGACGCCACCGCCTACCCGGGCGCGCTCGAGATGTGCGACGGCGTGGACAACGACTGCGACGAGGTCGCGGACGATGACGTGAGTTTCGTCGACTACTACGTCGACGACGACGCGGACGGGTACGGCGCGGGGCCCCTCGTCGGGAACGACTGCCTGGTCCCGTCGGGGCACGCGGCGAACGCCGACGACTGCGACGACGCGGACGCGACGGTGTCGCCGGCGGCGGCCGAGGTCTGCGACGACGTCGACAACGACTGCTCGGGCACCGCGGACGACGACGCGGTGGACGGCAGCGAGTGGTACATGGACGACGACGGCGACAGCCACGGGGCCGGCGAGCCGATGGTGGGTTGCGCAGCGAGCGGCGACTACACCGTCGACAACGGCGACGACTGCGACGACAGCGAGGCCGACATCTACCCGGGCGCCACCGAGGCGGACGACGGATCCGACAACGACTGTGATGGCGCCTACGACGAAGACTTCGTGGCGGCCGGCGACCTCGTCTTGAGCGAGGTGGCCCGCCAGACGTGGATGGGCGGCACCTCGACCGACGCTTCGGGGCAGTGGTTCGAGGTGGTGAACGTCTCGTCGCGCGACGTGGTGCTCTCCGGGTGGGCCATCCAGCGCACGAGCTCGGTCGGTACCGACGGCTACTCCGTCGACCCTGCCGAGTCGCTGGTGGTGGAGGCGGGCCAACGCGTGGTCTTCTGCGCCTCGGCGGACTGGACGGACGAAGCCACCGCCGACAGCCTCCTCGTGTGCGACTACGTCTGGGGCGACCCGGCCTACCCGGACACCTACGAGGGCACCTACAAGGACAACACGTTCGGCCTGCAGCGCGACGAGGACTCCCTCTCGCTGTGGATCGCCGGCAGCATGGTGGACACCGTTTCGTGGGACGCCACGTGGCCACAGGGCGCCACCCAGTCCATGACGCTGGACAGCGCGTCGCTCAACGCGGCGGACAACGATCTGGCCGCCGCCTGGGCGATGGACTCCACCAACCCCTGGTGGGACGACGGCACCAGCACGGTGGAGTACGGCACGCCCGGCTACTGACCGGCCGGCGCCGTGCGCCCTACGGGAAGTAGTACCGGACGCCGAGATCGGCGCGGGGCTGCATGTAGCAGAAGAGCGTGACGCTGATGGTGCACACGTCGAAGGGGTAGCCGCCGAGGCCCACGTCGACGAACGCATCCAGCGGCATGTCGTGGAACTTCAGGTCGACGCCCAGGCCGGTGCCGAAGCCGAGCTTGCCGCTGGCGAAGCCCGGGTAGAGCCACACCCCGCCGTCGACGCCGGCCAGCCAGTACACGTCGAACTTCCCGAGCTCGGTGTCGCGCGCGGTGAACAGGTCGACCTCGAAGTTGGCGCGGACCTGTTGGAGCAGGCCGCCGTTGCCCAGGTAGGCGCTGATCCCGATGGCAGGCTTGAGCCAGTACTTTCCCGCGGCGCTGATGAAGCCGTTGCCCGAGGCGGCTCCGAGACCGAACTTCCGGGCGGTGCCGACCTCGGTGGCGGCCGCAGCCGGATCGACGAGCAGGGAAAGGGCGAGCGTGGTGATCATCGGGTCTCCGCCGCGCCTGAATAGCCGGTTTCCCTGCCGCGTACACTTGCGCCCTGTGGTCCTCCGGTTACAGGGCCCACCCCCAAAGCCAAGGGTTCACATGAAGAAGCTCGCTTTCGTCGCCGCCGCCCTCCTCCTGGCCGGCTGCTCCTACAAGAACCACAACGCTCCGGGCTTCGGCGCCCGCTGGGCCAGCGTGGACTACACCGTGCTCGGCGAGACCAGCGCCGAGGCCTGCGGTACCTACGTGTTCGGCATCGACTTCGGCCACCTGTTCCAGGACAAGGCCGGCGCCACCAGCGGCGGCGGCGGTGGCGACCCGCTCAGCGCGATCCTCGCGCTCGTCGGCGTCGGCGGCGGCACCCCGGAAGAGGCGCGTGCCCTCTACGAAGCCCTCGACAAGATGCCCGAGGCGACCAACCTCGCCGCGTACCGCAGCCACGTCACGAGCGACGGCCTCACCGCCGGCAAGTTCGCGATGCCGATCTTCGGCCGTCGTTGCGCCACCATCGTGGCCCACGGCGTCAAGATGGGCAAGGGCCCGGTCCCGAACGCCGAGTAACCCTCGTCGTCCCTGGGGAAGCCGCCTCGGCAACGGGGCGGCTTCCTTCGTTTTCGGCGCGGTTACAGCAGCTCGTCGAGGAGCGAGGTGGCGTAGCAACCCGCAGCGAGCGTGACTTCCAGCACGTAGCCGTCTTCGGTCGGGACGATCCTGGCGTCCTGCGCGGCGGCGACCAGCGGGCGCCGGCTGCCGGGGACGATGCGCGCCACCCGGTCGAGCTCGTCGAGGCCGACGCCCGACTCGGCGAGTACACCCTCGTCGAGCGCCCGCGCGGCGCCGCGCGGCCAGCGCATCTGCGCACCGTACAGCGGGCCGGTGGGGACGCCCGCCTCGAGCCAGTCGCCGTCGATGCGCACGGGGCCGCGCAGGTCGAGGACACGGTTGAAGCCGGCTGCCTGCCAGGCGATGAGGGCGAAGCGGCGACGCTGCGCGTCGAGGCGGCCGGCGCGGCCGAGCAGCACGTCGAGCCCGAGGTCGGGCAGCCCGTTGCCGACCCGCTGCGGTCCGAACCGGTTGGGGAAGTGCCCGAGCTGGAGGAGCCGCGCCGCGGCGAGCGCGGCGTCGCCGTCGCGCACGCGGATGCGGAAACGATTGCCGTCGAGCAACCCCGGCCGCAACGGCTCCCGCGTCTCCCCCGCGTCGACGAGGGTGAGCCCGTCGGGCAGGGCGCGGAGCCGCCGGCCCCCGACGATGGTGAACCGCTGCTCGGTGACCGCTTCGCGGTCCTTGAGCCCCGCGTAGCCGACGTCTTCGCTCTGGACGTCGGCGGCGCGGGCGAGCGTGCGCGCGACCTCCGGTGTGTCGCGGCCGGTGCGCCGCACCCGGTACCACGCGACGCCCCGCCCCTTCGGGCAGCCGTGCGGCACCTCGAGCACCTCGAAGTCTTCGTGGTGCACCTTGTACCGGCCGCCGGAGCCGGGGAGGCGGGGCTCAGCCATGGGGGAGGTCCTGGGCGACGATGACCTTGCCCACCACCTCGCGGGCCTCCAGGCGGGCCTGCGCGGCGCCGAGCTCGCGCATCGACCCGACCTCGTCCACGACCGGGAGGATGTCCCCGGCGTGGACGCAGGCCCAGGCGGCGAGCATGTCCGACGACGTTCCCATGGTGCTCCCCAAGACGTCGAGCTGCTTGAAGAAGAGCGTGCGCAGGCCGAGCGGCACCTCGGCGCCGGAGGTGGCGCCGCAACAGACCAGGCGCCCGCCCCACCGCAGGGCGCGCACTGAGCTCGCCCACGTGTCCTTGCCCACCGACTCGACCACCACGTCGACATCGCGGACGCCCACCGCGTCGTACGGCCACGCGGTCGCGCCGAGGGCCTCGATGCGCGCTCGCTTGGCGGGGGTGCTCGCGGTCGCGTGCACCTCGCAGCCGAAGGTGCGCGCCACCTGGATCGCGTAGACGCCGACCCCGCTGGCGCCCGCCTGCACCAGCACCCGCTCGCCGCGTTGGAGGCGGGCCCGCGCCACGAGCATGTGCCACGCGGTCAACAGGGCCAACGGCAGCGCGGCGGCATCGGACAGCGGCATCCCCGGTGGCACCGGCAGCACCTGCCAGGCCGGGACCACCACCCGTTCGGCGCAGCCGCCGTCGGCGCTCTCGCCGCGGATCCGGAAGTGGCGGCACCGGTTCTGGCGGCCAGCCAGGCACGCCGCGCAGCTCCCGCAGCCCCAGCTCGGGTGCAGGACCACGGGGCGTCCGTCGACCGTGCCCGCCACGTCGCTCCCCGGCACCCGCGGCAGGTGGAAGTCGTGCCCCGGCACCCCGCGGCGAACCCAGACGTCGAGGTGGTTGAGGCCGACGTGCGTGACGTGGACGACCACCTCGCCCGGGCCGGCGGCGGGCTCGGGGAGCTCCTCGATCCGGAGCACCTCGGGGCCCCCGTGTTCCCGCACCACGATCGCCTTCACGTCGCCTCCCGGTCGGCGGCCTATCGCGCGGGACGTGCGGCGGGGCTACCTTCGCAGGATGGCGAGCCCCGCCGACCTCGGCCCCCTGCGGCTCATCCGACGTTTCTTCGACGCGCGGCGGGGCGATCCGCGCGCCAAGGAAGACCTGTACCACCTGCGGGGCGTGCTCACCTTCGTCGCGCTCTTCGCGGCCACGATCGGCCTGCCCGGCCTGTTGTTGGCGTACTACGGCATCGCCGGCATCCGCGCCCAACAAGACGCCGCGCGCGCCCAGGTGGCCAACGACGCCGAGCTCGCGGCCGACCTGTTGGGCACGCAGATCGAGGCGGAGTTCAAGGCGTTCGAGGACTCGGCCCTGGGCCGGCTGACCACCGGCAAGTCGATGCACGCGCGGCTGGGCGAGCTCTCGCCGGCGCTCCGCGTCGTGTACCGGTTCGACGAGGAGGGCCAGCTCGCGGCGCCGTTCCTCGTCGCCGAGCGCCGGGGCGTGGACGAGGCCCCGTGGCGCATGGCCGAGGCGTGGCGGCGCGCGGCCGACCTCGAACAAGGGGGCGAGTACGGCGCGGCGGCGACCTTGTGGGGGCGGATCCAGCACCGGGTCGGCGACCCGGTCGCGCGGGGCGATGCGCTGTTCGCGCGGGCGCGGTGTCTGCTTCGTGCGGGCGACGTCCGCGGCGCCGAGGCGGCGTTCGGCGAGCTGGCGCGCGAACACCGGCAGGTCCGCACGGTGGAGGGCTTCCGCCTCGGCGACCTCGCGCGCTTCAAGCTCGCGGAGATCCTTCTCGCGCGCGAGCCCGACCAGGGGGTGGCCGCGTTCCAGCGGCTGATCGCCGATCTGCTCGGCGAGGCCTGGACGGTAGGGGAGGGGGGCGAAGCGGCGGTCGTCCAGCGCGCGCTCGACAACCTGGAGGCCACGGGCACCCCGCAGGAGCTCGTTCGCCGCGACCGCGACACCGTCGACGACCGGCAGGCCCAGCTCTACTGGGCGGGCGTGCTCCAGGCCGAGATGGACTCGCTGGGGGCGAAGGGTCGCCTCCTGCGTCAGCCGACGGGCAAGTTCTACTACACGGCGACGGACTCGGCGGTGTGGGCGCGCACGTGGACGGAGACCGACCAGTACCTCTTCGCGCTCGACGCCGACCTCCTGCTCAAGCGCCTCCGCGGGCTCGGCGAGGGGGCGCTCGGCGTCAACTCCGACGTGGTCGTGACCCTGCTCGCGGTCGAGGACCCGTCCCCGCCCGACGTGCGGGTACGTCGGCCGCTGTCCCGCGCGCCGCAGTGGTCGATCGTGGCCTACCCGCGCGACCCGGCGGCGTTGGACCGTCGCCAGTCGGAGGACGTCCGGCGGAGCCTGGGCATCGTCCTGCTCAGCGTCGTGATGATCGTGATCGGGGCGTTCCTGAGCGCGGGCCTGGTGCGCCGCGAGCTCGACGCCGCGCGGCTCAAGAGCGAGTTCGCCGCCAACGTGAGCCACGAGCTGCGCTCCCCCATCACGCAGATCCGGCTCAAGGCCGAAGCCCTGCAGCTCGGCCTCGCCGAGACGCCCGAGTCGCAGGCCCGCCACTACGACGTCATCGTGCGCGAGGCCGAGCGGCTGTCCCGCATGGTCGACAACATGCTCGACTTCGCGGCCATCGAGCGCGGCCAGAAGAAGTACAACCTCCGTCCCGGCGACCTCGCCGCCACCGTGCAGAACGTGGTCGAATCGGCCCGCGTCGCGATGGAGATGCGGGTGATGCAGGTCGAGGAGTCCTACCCGGAGGACCTGCCTCCGGTCTGGCACGACCCCGACGCAATCGCGCAGGTGATCGTGAATCTGTTGTCAAACGCGGCCAAGTATGGGCAGGACGCGGGGTGGATCGGGGTGGTCATCCGGTCGGCACCCGGCGAGGTGCTCGTCGAGGTGTCCGATCGCGGAATCGGCATCGACGCTGCCGAAACACAGGCGATCTTCGAACAATATTACCGAAGCAACGACCCGAATGCGCGCCGGCGCAAGGGCACGGGAATCGGCCTGACCATCGTGAAGTACATCATGGAGGCCCACGGCGGCCGCGTGACCGTACACTCCACGCTGGGCGTGGGCACCACCTTCGTGCTTCACTTCCCGATACAGAGGCCAGCCAGCCTCGACCGCCAAGGAGCCTGAACACGATGGCCCGGATCCTGTTCCTCGAAGACGAAGAAGACCTCCTCAGCTCGCTGGTGGCGTTCTTCACGCGCGAAGGCTTCGAGGTGTTCCACGCCCGAGGCGGCGACGCGGCGATTCAGCTCGCGACGCGCATGCGGCCGGACATCGCGGTGATGGACGTGATGTTGCACGAAGGCCCGGAGGGACCGGGCGGGAAGGACGGCTTCGAGGTGCTGCGTGCACTTCGGGACCGTGGTTTTGCCGGGCCGGTCATCTTCCTGACGGCGCGCACGCTCGAGCACGACAAGCTGCTCGCCTTCGACCTCGGCGCCGACGACTACATCACCAAGCCCTTCTCGCTGTTGGAGCTACGCGCCCGGGTTCGGGCGGCGCTCAAGCGGGCGGGCGGCGGCAAGGCCGTGTACCGGTACGGCAAGGTCGAGGTCGACCTCGACAACTACGTCATCCGCCACGGGGACGACCTCGAGCGCCTCTCCAACCGCGAGCAGGAGCTGCTGAAGTACCTCATCGAACACCGCGGCAAGGTGCTCCAGCGCGACGAGCTGCTCACGAGCATCTGGAAGTACAGCGCCGGCGTCACCACCCGCACCGTCGACACGCACATCCTCAACGTGCGCAAGAAGCTCCGCGACGACGCGAGCGAGCCCGCGTTCATCGAGACCCTCCACGGCATCGGCTACAAGTTCATCGCCCAGGAGCACTGATGCTCGCCCTCTGCGCGTGGGCGGCGGCGTCGGACCCGGCGGCGGACTGGAAGGCGCTGTACGAAGCACGGTTCGTGGCGGTGGCCGACGGTACGCCCGACAACGCGGCCCGGCTGTACGAGGCCACCCTGCTCGATCGGGGTCCCGCCGACGCGTTGTTCGTCGCCACCTCGTACTGGCTCGGGCGCGCGCGCCTGGAGCTCGGCGACCTGTCCCGCGCGCGCGGCAGCCTCGCGGCCGCCGCGGCCGAGCCGGGACTCGCCGCCGGCGCCCCCTACGTCAGCGACCCCGAGGTGCGCGACGCGGCGCGCGAGCTGCTCGAGGAGGTGGCGCTCCGCGGCGCGGTCATCGTTTCGCTTCCGGTGCGCTTCGACTTCGAGGGCGGCAGCTTTCCCGGCGTGCGGGCGTGGTCGGCCGAAGGCGCCGGGCTCGAGGTCGTGGGCGAACCCGGCCGACGTGTGGCGGCGTGGAGCACGGTGGTGGGCCCCGACACCACCGACCACGTGACCCTCCGGTTCGCCGCCACCGCGGCCCCCGCCGCGGTCTCCGTGCGCGCGCGCCTGGCGGAAGGCGAGCTCGCGGTGCGCTGGTCGGCGGTCGACGAGTGGGGCGCCCGCTGGCGCGGCCCCGTCACCCCGCTGACGGCCGAGTGGACCGAGGCGCGGGTCTCGGCCCGCGACCTGGAACCTCCGGAGGGGGCCGTCGGCCCGATGGCCCCCGGCCGGCTCACCGACGTCGCCCTGGAGCTGGTCCCGACGGGGACGGCTGCGCGGGGGCGGGCTACCTTGTGGGTCGACGACATCCTGGCGGAGTGATGCTCATCGTTCAGAAGTACGGCGGCTCCTCGGTCGCCGACGTGGTGCGCATCCGGGCGGTCGCGGCGCGGGTCGCCCAGACCGTCGCCGACGGGCACCGGGTCGTGGTGGTGGTCTCCGCGATGGGCAACACGACCAACGAGCTCCTGGCGTTGGCCCGCGAGGTCACCAAGACCCCGGGACGTCGTGAGCTGGACATGCTCATCTCGGTCGGGGAGCGGGTGAGCATGGCGCTCTTGGCGATGGCGCTGCACGAGCTCGGTGTGCCGGCGCGCAGCTTCACCGGCAGCCAGTCGGGCATCATCACCGACACCGCCCACGCCAGCGCCCGGGTGGTCGAGGTCCGGCCCGATCGGCTGCGGGAGAGCCTCGACGCGGGCGAGGTGGCCATCGTGGCGGGCTTCCAGGGGGTGAGCCGCGCGCGCGAGGTGACGACCCTCGGCCGCGGCGGAAGCGACACCACTGCGGTGGTCCTCGCCGGTGCGCTGGGCGCCGACGAGTGCGAGATCTGCTCCGACGTCGACGGCATCTGGTCGGCCGACCCGCGGGTGGTTCCGGGCGCGGTGAAGCTCGACACGCTGAGCCTGGACGAAGCGCTCGCGATGGCGCGGAACGGGGCCAAGGTGCTCTACGAAGACGCGGTGGCCTGGGCCCACCGGGAGGGGATCACGCTGCGCGCGAGCGCCACTGCGCAGCGTGGCGGCGGCACGCGGGTGCAGCCCGCACCGACGCCGGAGCGTGTCGCCGCGGTGGTGTGCGACACCCAGCTCGCGCTCTTGCCAGCCGCTTCGTTCGCCGCGCTCCCCGGGCCGTGCCTGCGTGCTGCGGGGCCGTGGGGGCTCCTGGTCGACCTGCGGAACGTGCACGGCGAGCTGCCGGGGGCCACGCCGGTGGCGAGCGTCGCGGTGGTCGGTACCCGCGTCGGCGCCGATCCGGAGCGCCTGCGCGCCGTGCTCGAGGTCGCCGCGGCCGAGCTCGGCGCCCCACCCGAGCGCTGGTGGGCGGGCGCTGACGCGGTGGTGATGGTTGTCAATTCTTCCGCTGCCCCCGCGTTGGAGCGCCGCCTGCACTTTTCATTCGTGCCGGCTTCCGGTATTCCGGTCGACAGATGATCCGGCAGTTCCTCAATCCGCCCAACTGGTTCAGTGCGGCGAGCCTCTTCTGCGGCTTGTACGCCATCATGCTCGCGGGCGGCGCCAATGGCGACCCGGCGGCGTTCTACCAGGCGGGCCTGTTCGTCTTCTACGCCGGCCTCTTCGACGGGCTCGACGGTCGCGTCGCGCGGCTCACCGGCACCGGGAGCGCGTTCGGCGTGCAGCTCGACTCGCTCATCGACGTGGTGAGCTTCGGCGTGGCCCCGGCGCTCCTGGCCTACTTCTGGCGGCTGCACGAGCTGGGGCCGGTCGGGGTGTTCGGCGCGTTCTTCTTCATGTTGTGCGGCTCGTTCCGGCTGGCGCGGTTCAACTGCATGGCCGACGGCAAGGTGCACACCTTCGGGCCCGGGTCCACGATCACGGTCACCGGGGGCACGCTCGCGGCGTTGGTGATGTGGCAGGCGGGCGGCGGCGGCGGGCTGGAACTCGGCGCCTCGGAGCTCCTGTTGGCGTGCTCGGCGATGGCGCTCTTGATGGTGTCGAGCATCCCGTACCGGACGATGAAGTCGCTCCGCAAGAACGTGCCCACCTTCGCCGGCGTGGTCATCGTCGCCGGTGCGTTCGTCTACATGGGCATCCGCTACGACATCTCCACCGTCCTGGTGACGTTCGGATCGGTGGCGGTGCTCAGCGGGCCGCTCGAGCTCGTGCTCGGCTACCCGGCGCGGCGGCGCAAGCTCGTGCGCGAACGGCGCGCGAACGTGCCCGTGTCCCGGGACGACGAACCGCGCTGAGGCGACGGGCACCACGCTTCGGGGCGGCGCACCGCGACCGGCCTGGACCTCGAACGAGGCTGGCGTGCGCCGCGCGCGGTCGTACGACCGCACGGTGCTGCGCGCCCGGCAGCGCGACGCGCGCCGGACCCGGCCCGCTTCGGGCGGGTCGCGGCGCGTCGCCCCGGAGCTTCGGCTCCGGAGGGCCCTACTCGTCCTCGGCGGGCTCCTCGCCCTCTTCTTCGTCGTCGTCGGACAGCTCGTCGTCCTCGGCGTCGACCTCTTCTTCGGACTCTTCTTCCTCGGCCAGCTCTTCCTCGCGCACGCGGCCCTTGCCCCGGTACTTGGCCAGGATCGCGTCGCGGGGATCGGGGTTCGGATCGTTGCGCTGGTCGGCTCCGCACTTGGGGCAGAGGGGCTCCGGGCGGTTGAGGTCGTAGAACTTCAACCCGCACTCGAAGCAGGTGTAGCGCTTGCCGAGCTTGCTCTTGTCCTGCATCGTACTCTCGCGGACCGCCCTATTACCGCAACCGCGGCGGAGCGCAAGCTGGCGAGGTGGGCTCGGTGAGTTAGGCGGCGGCGCCTCGCGGAGGGCTGCCATGTTCACGTTGCTCCTGGGTGTGCTCGGATGTGCGACGGAAGCCGTCGACGAGGGCACCACCGACGTCCGGGTGGATCACGCCAAGAACAAGGTGGAGTCGGTGGCGCCGCAGTCGTGCGTGAACGAATCGGGCAAGGTCTTCGTGGTGTGGACCGACGATCGCGAGGGCGAGCCCCAGGTCTGGTTCAACATGTCGGCCGACGGGGGCGTCACGTTCCTCCAGCAGGACACGCTGTTGAGCCACGGCGAGGCGGCCACGGCCAACCCGGCCATCGCCTGCGCGGGCGACCACGTGTACGTGGTGTGGGAGGACAAGCGCGACGGCGAGCTCGGCTACGAGAACATCTACGTCAACTGGTCCGACGACGCCGGCCGCCACTGGCAGAAGGAGGACGTCGCGCTCGACAACGACGTCGAGGGCAGCTTCATCAGCATCGCGCCCACGGTCGCGGCGGCGGGCGACGCGGCGTGGGTGGTCTGGTCCGACCAGGTCAGCGGCGCGTACGACATCTACGCGGTGCGCACGGTGAACGGCGGCGAGGAGTGGTCGAGCCCGGAGCGGGTCGACACCGACGAAGCGGGCGCCGCCTTCTCGTCCAACCCGGTCGTCGCCGGCGACGCCGACGGCAACGTCGTGGTCGCGTGGGAGGATCGTCGTAACGGAAAGACGGACATCTACGTCAACAACTCCACCGACTCGGGCAAGACCTTCGGCGCCGACGACCGGCGCGTCGACGGGGGCGACGATCCGGGCGCGTCGGAGAGCGGCCAGCTCCAGCTCGTGCTCGCGGCGCCCAACGCCTACGTGGTCTGGCAGGACGACCGGTACGGCGAGAACAACGACATCTTGCTGAACTACAGCCACAGCTCGGGCGACGGCTGGCGGGACGAAGCGCTCCGGGTCGAGAGCGACGCCGAGGGCATCGCCGACTCCCGGTACCCGGCGGTGGCGGCGCAGGGCGACCAGGTGCTCGTCGCGTTCCAGGACAACCGGTCGGGCGGCTACGACATCTTCCTCCGCTGGTCGGAGAACGCGGGGAGCGACTGGGCCGAGGCCGAGGAGCTTCGGGTCGAGGCCGACGACCCGGGCGAAGCGCAGAGCTACTACCCGCGCATCGCGCTGGCCGACGACACGTGGGCGATCCTCTGGCAGGACTACCGCGACGACATCGAGGGCATCGGCTTCAACGACCTGTACTACAATTACACGGTCAACGCCGGCGCCAACTGGCAGACGGCCGACATCCGCGTGAACAGCACCCAGAACGCCACCTCCTACGCGGTCGACGCCAACTTCTACGTCCGCAACGGCGTGGTCCTCACCGTGTGGGCCGACGGGCGGTTCGGGTCGAGCGACCTGTTCTGCGCCGGGCGGACCCTCGGCACCCCCAGCCGGTGGGTCGAGGCCGAGGCGCCGGCGGGGGAGTGAGCCTGCGCGCCGGCCTGGGAGTCGCGTTCGCGGGGCTGGTCGGGTGTGCGCGTGGCCCTGAAGACCCGCGCGCGGCGTTGGTGCTCACGTTCGCGGGGGCGCCCGCCTCGCGGGTCGAGGCCGCGGTGGCGCTGCGCGAAGGGCGCGACGGCGAAGCCTGCCGTGCGTTGCGTGCCCGGTTGGCGGCGGATTCGGCGGAGGCGGAGTGGAGCACGCTGCTCGTCGTCGCTGCGCGCGACCCCAACTGCCTGCCGGTCGTCGACGCGGAGCGGTTGGCGACGTGGGGCCGCGGGCGCGAAGGCTGGGCCGACGCCGTCGGGGAGTGGGACGCGGCCCAGGCGCGCCCGGTCGATCTGGGGCGGCTCGGTCCGGGCGCGCGGCTGCGTGTGGCGCTCCGTGGCGACGATCAGGCCGTGGTGGTGCGCACGGCCGAGGAGGTGCTGCGGGCGGACCCGACCGACCCGTTCGCCTGTGCGGTCCTGGTGCGCGACGCGATCGAGCGCGGGGAGCTCGAGGAGGCGGCCGGCCACTGTTCCGAGGTGCACACCCCTGCGGTAGGCCGCTTGCGCGCCCAGGCGCTCGACGAGGCGGGCCGGGTGGACGAGGCGGTGGCCGCCTACGAACGGCTCGGCCTCACCGTGCATGCGGGGGCGATCCTCGTGCAGGAGCGGCCCGGTCCCGACGCCGAGTCCCGGCTCGCCGAGCCGGTGCCGCCGGCGGCCTTGCACCGCGGCTGGGGTGCGGTGCTCCGGGGCGTGCCGCCTTCGCTCGAGGGGCTCGACGCGAGCCCCGAGGCGACGATGCTCCGGGCGCTGGCCGGCGACGTGTCGGCTCGCGAGGAGCTCGCGGGGATCGAGCTCATCGAGGCGCGGGTCTTGCGCGCGCGGCTCGAGGGCATCCCGGACCTGCTCGCGACCGACCTGGCCGCCTCGCCCACTTCGGAGGTGCTCCTGCGCGCCGATCTCGGCATCCGCCTGGAGCGCGGCCTCGACCTCGGGCCGGCCCGGGCGCGGCTCGCCGCGCTCGACCCCGACCATGTGCGGTTGACCGCCCACGGCGGCCGCAGGGAGGCCCCATGGCGCGCCCTGGTGCCGTGGACGTGGGCCGACCTGGCGGCCCGCGCCGACCTCGCGCCCAGCGCCGCTTCGGACGAGGTGGGCGAACGTTGGCGCGAAGCGCAGGCCCTCCCCGCGGCGGAGCGCGCCGAACGAATTGCCGAGCTGCAGGAGGACCACCCCACGCTTCGCGGCCTGGCGCGTGTACGGGCGGGGGGATCTCTCCTTGACGGACCGCCTGCTCTCAGATAACCGCCGCGGGCTTCGGGGTACTCTCCCCCTCTGTCGGGAATTCCATGCACGCGCATCATACCTGGACCACGCACTCCACTTCGCCGCAGGAGGCTACGCACGACTGGTTCGTCGTGGACGCCGCCGGGCAGACGTTGGGCCGCCTCGCCTCTCGCATCTCGCAGGTGCTGCAGGGCAAGCACAAGCCGGCGTACACCCCTCACACCGACACGGGCGACTTCGTGGTGGTCGTCAACGCCGAGAAGATCGCGCTGTCGGGCAAGAAGCTCGATCAGAAGCAGTATCACCACTACTCTGGGCACCCGGGCGGCCTCACCTCCGTCACCGCGCGCAAGCAGCTCCAGGACCACCCGGAGCGCGTCATCACCGCGGCCGTTCAGGGCATGGTGCCCCGCAACCGCCTCGGCCGGCAGATGATGACCAAGCTCAAGGTCTACGCGGGCGCTCAGCACCCGCACGCCGCCCAGCAGCCCAAGCCCTTCCCCGAGTACGTCTGATGGCCTCCAAGCAGCTCGTCCAGTTCTGCGCCACCGGCCGCCGTAAGACGGCGACCGCGCGCATCTTCCTTCGTCCTGGCTCCGGCAAGGTCACCGTCAACGCTCGCGAGGCGGGGGAGTACCTCCACCGCGCCGTGCTGGAGATGGTGGTGCGCCAGCCCCTGGTCGTCTCGCAGCAGCCCGACTGGGACGTCATCGTGAACGTCCACGGCGGCGGCAAGTCCGGCCAGGCCGAGGCGATCCGCATGGGCCTCGCCCGCGCGCTCGTGGCGGCGAACCCCAACCTGCGCGGCGACATGCGCAAGGCCGGGTTCCTCACCCGCGACGGCCGCAAGGTCGAGCGCAAGAAGTACGGTCGCGCCGGCGCCCGCCGTCGCTTCCAGTTCAGCAAGCGCTGATCGTCGGCCCGGGGTCGCGGCGCTCGCCGCGGCCCCCCCCCGGAGTGCATTCCCCTCATGATCCGGCCACGGTGTGCCGATCAGCAGGGGGAGGGTTTCTTCGATGCGCACTCCGAATTTTCCGCGAGCACCGGCGCTCTCGCCCGACGCCCGTGGACTGACGCGCCTGATCGAGGAGATGGCGCAGGCTGGTGCGTCGGACCTCCACATCAAGGTGCCGGGTCGGCCGCAGGTTCGCGTGGACGGGGCGCTCGTCCCGATGCCGCACGAGCGGCTGCTGCCCGTGCACACGTCCGGCTTTGCCCAGGCGGTCCTGGAGCTCGCGGGTGAACCCCCGTCCGATGGGGTCCTGCGCGATGCCCGCGTGGCGTTCTCCGTCGAGGGGGTGGGCCGGTTCCGGGCCCAGGTCGCTCGCCAGCGGGGTTCCTACGAGATCGTCGTCCACCGGGTGCAGCTCGAGGCGCCGCGGATGGTCGACTTCCCCGGGCTCGACGTCGTGGGGGCTGCGTTCTCCGGGCCGCCCGGGCTCTTCCTCGTCGGGGGCGGCCGTCAACGTCGGGCCGCGCTCGCGGCCATCGTTCGCGAGTTCAACGAACACCACTGGGGGCGGCTCGTCAGCATCGAGGACCCGATCGACTGGCTTCACCGCGACGCCCGCGCGAGCGTGAGCCAACGCGAGGTGGGCACCGACGTCGCGACCATCCACGAAGGGCTGAGCGCCGCGATGCGGCAGGACGCCGACGCCATCGTCGTCACCGACGTCCCGACCGAGGCCGACGCCGAAGTGGTGCTGCGCGCCGCCGAGGAGGGCCTCTTCGTCTTCGCCGGCTTGCCGGTGGCCGGGGCCGACGATGGTGTGCTCGCCTTCGCGGGCCGGTTCCCGGCGGCGCGGGAGCGCGAGGTCGCGGCCCGGGTGGCGAGTGTTCTGCGCGGCGTGGCCCTGGTCGAGCCCGACGCGAGCGTACAGTGGCGCCCGATCGACGGGTCGCATCGGGCCGCGCTTCGGGCAGGACGATTGTCCCTGGTCGGTTGAGCGGCGCCCACGGCCCGAAGCATGATAGATTGACGAGCATCTTCGGGGGCAGGGCTTTGCGGGGCGGCAGGTGACCGGCAGGAGCTATCGGGTCGCGGCGCTGCTCGGGCAGGGCGCGTTCGGTGCGGTGTACCTTGCCGACACGGTCGGGTCGGGGCTGCAGCGCCAGGTCGCCATCAAGCTCCTGCGTCCGGAGAAGGCGGCCACGCCGGGGCTCGTCGGTCGGTTGCGCGACGAAGCGAGGATGCTGGCGGCGCTGCGGCACCGGGCGATCGTGCGTGTCGACGACCTCATGGAGCTCGACGGCACCTGGGCCGTGGTGATGGAGTACGTCGAGGGGTGCGACCTGGCCGAGCTCTTGAAGCTCGGCGCCATCCCGCCGGTCGTGGCCCTCGCCATCGTCGAGGAGGTGGCCAGCGCGCTGCACGCGGCGTACCACCAGAATGGGCCCACGGGCTCGCCGCTGCGGCTCATCCACCGGGACATCAAGCCGTCGAACATCCGCCTCACGCCGCAGGGCGAGGTGAAGATCCTCGACTTCGGTGTGGCGCGGGCCGAGCTCCAAGGGCGCGAGGAGCACACCCAGGAAGCCGCGTTCGGCACGGTGCCCTACATGGCGCCCGAGCGGTTCTACGGCGAGGACACCCACTCGGGCGACGTGTACGCCCTCGGCGTGACCCTCTTCGAGATGCTCACCGCGGTGAAGCCGGGAAAGTCGGCGATGGACGCCGACCGCAACCCGCCCGGCGACAAGCTCCGCGCCCAGTGGGGGTGGCTGCTCGAGATCTCCCAACCGCTGCACGACCTCGTCGCGCAGATGCTCGCCACCAATGTCGCCGACCGGCCGACGGCCCGCGAGACGGCGCGCGTCGCGGCCACGATCCGCGCCTCGCTTCCCGGCGACTCGCTGGACGAGTGGGCCGAGCGCGTGGTGCCGGCGGGGCTCCGCCTGCAAGAGGAGCGGCGGGGCCAGGTGCAAGGGGACCGCACCGGAACGATGCTCTTCGAACGATCGGGGGTGCTCCCGGTCACCCGGCCCGCGCCGGCCCGATCGGGAGGGGGGATGACGGCGCTGGTGGCCGCGCCCGTGGCGCTCTTGCTGGCGGGCGGGGTGGCGGCCGCGATCATCGTCCCCGCGGTGTGGTTCGGGCTCGGTCCCGGCGCCACGCCCGCGCCGGTCGCCCCGGTCACCGCCACGGCGGTGAAGCTGCTCGGCGCGACGAGCAAGCGCGGCACCAAGGTCACCTTCAAGCCCGACGCGACGATCTTCCAGGAGACGACGTTCAGCCACGAGACGCTCGCCAAGCGGCTGCGCGAGCTCGCCTACCTGCTCGGCCTGCGTGGACTCACCATCACGCTGGCCGACGAACGGGTCGGCTACGAGGAGACCTTCCGTTTCGAGAAGGGCATCGCGACCTTCGTCGAGAACCTGAACCAGAACAAGACGCCGATCCACTCCACCGTGATCCACCTGCAGAAGGAGGTGGAGGTCGTGCGCTCGAAGGGGGTCGAGACGCTGCAGATCGACGTCGCGATGCAGTACAACGACGGCTTCCACGAAGACGTCTACTGCTTCGCCAACAACATCAACACGCACGAGGGTGGCACCCACCTGTCGGGCTTCCACAGCGCGCTGACGCGCACGCTGAACGCCTACGCCAAGAAGGCGGGGCTGATCAAGGACAACGAGGCGCCGCCGGCGGGCGAGGACTTCCGCGAGGGGCTCGCCGCGGTCATCTCGGTGCTGGTGCCCGACCCGCTGTTCGAGAGCCAGACGAAGGTGAAGCTCGGCAACGCGGAGGTCGAGGGCGCGGTCCAGACCGTCGTCAACGAGCAGCTCGGCGCCTTCCTCGAGGAGCACCCGGGCGAGGCGAAATCGATCGTCAACAAGGCGCTGCTGGCGATGCGCGCGCGCGAGGCGGCGCGCAAGCAGCGCGACCTGGTGCGCAAGAGCGCGATGGGCGGCGGCGGGCTGCCGGGCAAGCTGGCCGACTGCCAGACGCGCAAGGCCGAGGACGCCGAGATCTACCTGGTCGAGGGTGACTCGGCCGGTGG
>SXOM01000413.1 GCA_005776735.1 Pseudomonadota bacterium | reverse complement strand
GGTCGACGGCGAACTGATCCACGTGCTGCGCGGCGACATGTCGATCGTCGGACCCCGCCCCGAACGCGAACACTTCGTCCGCCAGCTCGAGCAGGCCATCCCGTTCTACGCGCTGCGGTTCGCGGTGAAGCCGGGCGTCACGGGCTGGGCGCAGGTCAACTACCGCTACGGAGCGAGCGTCGACGAAGCGGCCGAGAAGCTGTGCTACGAGCTGTACGCGATCCAGGAGCTCGGACCGGTGCTCTACCTGATGATCGTGCTCAAGACGGTGCAGACGATGCTCCTGCGGCCGGGTTCCTGAACCCCGAGCGGCGGGTGGGCGAGCCCGTAGGCCCGGCCGCTCGTCGCGCCGAGGCGGGGCGGGCTCGCGCGGGAAGCGTTGCACGCGCTGCCGAAGGCGCCGACCCCGCGCCGCGACGCGCACCCGGACCTGCGGCTCGAAGCGGCCGGTCGCGGCGCGTCGCCCCTCAGGGCACCCGTCCGGCCAGGGTGTCCATCGCGAGGACCTCGATGCGGCCTTGGTCGCGGAGCCGCGCGGCATGGCCGAGCACCGTGTCCCACGCCGCCAGGCTGGCCTCGGGCGCGGAGGCGAGGTTGATCGGGTGGGTGTACAGGTGGAACACCCGCCCGTCGGCGGCGGCGCGGTCGAGCCCGCGGAGCGCGCGGCGCACCCGCCGCGACATCGGGATGAGCCGCCGCACGCCGTCGACCGGCAAGACCGTCGCGGACGCGGGAACGCAGACCAGGCCGTGCACATCGCGGTACGGCAGAACCGTGGTCGGGCACGCGGCGCGCACGACGTCGCCCAGGTGGGCCAGGCGCTCCGCCGCCACCGGCAAGCCGCGGCCGCGGTACCAGGCGGGCTCGACGCCGCGCCAGCTCGTGAACCCGTGCTTGCGCAACAGGTGCACGTGGCCGACCCGGTTGCGCGGGAAGACGAAGCTCCGCAGCGTGACCCCGAGCTCCGCCGCCACGCCCACACACCGGGCAAGGTCGGCGTCGGCGGCCGCTTCGTCGAGGCCGGCGTCGTCGAAGATCGGGTGGCTGAAGCTGTGGCTCCCGACGTCGTGGCCGGCCTCGACGAGCCGCTTCACGAGGCTCCGGCCGTACCACTCCGGGCGGTCCGCCTCGGTGCCCTCCGGTACGCCGGCGAACCACTCCGGGCGCCAGGCGTGCCGGGGCGGCGGCACGTCGGGGTGGAGAACGCCGCCTTCTCGGTGCGCTTCCCCCAGGAACAGGTGCCCGACCGTGGCCCAGGTGGCTCGGATGCGGTGCCGCCACAACAGGTGCAGCAGGCCGGGAAACACCCGGTCGCGGGTTACCCTCGCCATGCGCTCCAGCTCCGCGGGGTCGCCGACCAGGTCCCGCGAACCCCACACCAACTCGAAGTCGAAGCTCAACGTGAACACGCCGCGCTCGAACCGGTCGCCCATGCGGCTGCATAATCCGTGGGGTCGGCCGTGAGCCGGTCCCAGGGCTTCGTCGCCGACCTGGAGGGGGTCTACCACGCGATCTGGCAGGAACGG
The DNA here is from genome assembly GCA_005776735.1 of Pseudomonadota bacterium. GTDB lineage: Bacteria > Myxococcota_A > UBA796 > UBA796 > SXON01 > SXON01. The sequence continues at coordinate 8,761 of SXOM01000413.1, read as the reverse complement.
CGTACGTTCCTTGCGTTCTTCTCCGCCGTGGTCCTCGCCACCGGCGTCGGCACCGCCGTCACGCCGAAGCAGTACCGGGCCAACGCGGTCCTGCAGTTGATGGCCAGCGCCGGGCAAGAGGTCGACGTCGGCAAGGTCGTCAACCTCGACGACGGCGGCTGGGCCGAAAAGCGCGACCGGGCGCGCACCCGCATGCAGCTCATCCAGAGCCGCACCGTCCGCGAAGAGGTGCTCCGCCGCTACACCAGCCGCGGGCACACCGACCTCGGCACGGGCACCGCCGGCCTCGAAGCGCTCGCCGGTTCGATGTCGGTGAGCCCCCGCGAAGAGACCGACCTGGTCGAGGTCGCGGTCACCCACACCGACCCCGACGCCGCCGCGCTCCTCGCCAACCTCGTGGTCGAGGTCTACACCGAGGCCAACCTGTCGCAGCGCACCGGCGCCGCGCGGGACACCCAGGGTTGGCTCGACGGGCAGAGCGAAGGGTACAAGGCCACCCTCGACGAAGCGACCAAGAAGGTCATGTCCTTCAAGGAGACCCACGGCGTCGTCGACATCGACGAGAAGGTCGACGGCATCAGCGCCCGCCTCGGGTCGCTCCAGACGGCGGCCGGCGAAGCGACCACCCGCCGGGTGCTCGCCGAGACCGCGTACGGCGAACACCTGGGCCTCCTGAAACGTCGCCAGTACGATGTGCTCGCCGGCATGTACCAGGACCCGGCGCTCGAGACGATGGCGCGCCAGCGGGCCGAGCTGGTGACCGCCTCGGCCGACGTCCTCGCGCGCTACGGCGAGAAGCACCCCGAACACCAGCGCGCCGCCGAGAGCATCAGCCAGGTCGAAGCGCTCATCGCCGAAGAGGTGCGCCGCAACGTCGACGGCGAGCGCGCCGAGGTCGAGACCCTCCGTCGCATCGAGTCCGAGCTCGCCGCGGAGCTGGAGCTCGTCAAGACCGATCTGCTCGCCAAGCAGAAGTTGCAGGCCGAGTACCGCGTGCTCAAGGGCGACGAGGAGCGCGCTTCGGCCACGCTCAGTTCGCTCGGCAAGCGCGGCGCCGAGGTCGACCTGCAGGCCAGCACCCAGCTCAACGACGTGCGGGTCGTCGACCGGGCGGTGGCGCCCACGCGCCCGTTCACGCCGAACGTGAAGCTCAACCTGGCCGTCGGCTTCGTGGTCGGCCTCGCCGCCGGGCTCGGCGTGGCGCTGTTGCGGCACCGCCTGGTCGGCTCGCTCTTGAGCGCCGCCGACGTGGAGCGGTACACCCACACCACGCTCCTGGCCTCGATCCCGCAGCTCAACACGAGCATCGTGCCCGCCCAGCGCGACCTCTACACCTTCGAACACCCGCGGTCGTTCGCGGCCGAAGCGTTCCGCTCGCTGCGCGCGGTGCTCGAGGTGGCGGGGCCCGCCAAGGGGCGGCGCATCGTCATCACCAGTTGTATCGAAGGCGAAGGCAAGAGCCTGTGCGCGCTCGGCATCGCGGTGGCCTACGCGCAGCTCGGTCGGCGCGTGCTCCTCATCGACGCCGACCTGCGCCTGCCGCGGCTGCACAAGGTCTTCGGGGTCGAGGAGGCGCCGGGCCTCTCCGACGCGATGATCCACGAGGACGAGCTGCACCACTGCACGATCCGCACGCCCATCCCGCGCTTGGACCTCATGCGCTGTGGCGAGCGCGTGGACTACCCGAACGAGTTCGTGTCGGCCCCGGAGCTCGAGCGGGTGCTCGACCGGCTCAGCGCCCAGTACGACATCGTGCTGCTCGACACGCCGCCCGCGGGCCTCGTCGCCGACGCGGTGTCGCTGGCGCGGGTGTGCGAAGGCGCCATCCTGGTCGTCCGCGCCGGGAAGGCCCCGGGGCGCCTGGTCCACCAGACGCTGCAAGGCCTCCAGCAGGGCGGCGCCAACGTGCTCGGCGTGCTGCTCAACGACGTGCCCCGGCGGCCCGGCGACCCGGGCTACGGCAACAAGTACTACAGCGACCGGCCGCGCACCGTGCGGGGCGGCCCGGCGTGAGCACCACCGGCGAGGCGGTGCGGCCCCTGGTGCTGCCCGTCGCGCTCGGCCTCGGCCTCGGTGGGCTGGTCACCCTCAGCCCCCCCGCGGCGGCGGTCGCGCTCGTGGCGGTCCTGGTCACCACCGTCTCATTGCGTTGGCCCCCGGTGCTCGTGGCGTTCAGCTTCATGGCGATGATCTTCGACAAGGCGGGCCTCACCGGCGCCAAGGTCGCCGACTTTCCGGTCACCGCCTCCAAGCTCGCGGTCGGCGGCTCGATGGCGATGTGGGCGGCCTACACCGCGCTCACCCGCGAACGGCCGCTCCGGTGGCACCCGGTCCTCACCGCGATGTTGGCGATGGCGCTCGCCGCCCTGGTGAGCGCCACCCACGCCAACGCGATGAAGGTCGCGAAGTTCGTCATCTTCGGCCTGTTGATGATGAACGCGATGGTCGCGCTCACCTACACGATGCTCGCGGAGCAGCCCCTCCGGGGCTTGTACAAGTTCATGGCGGCGTTCTTCGTGCTCGTCCTCGTCATCGCGGTGGTCAGCGCGGGGGGCGGCGCCGGCGAAGCCGCGCGCGGCACCGGCACGATGGGCGACCCGAACGAGTGGGCGACGATGGTGATGCTCCTGACGCCGCTCTTGTTGGGCGGCCTCGCCGACGAGCCCGGATGGGCGGGAAGCGGCTTGCGGCTCTCGCTCCTCGGCCTGGCGCCGCTCTCGGTGTTGCAGACCGAGTCGCGCGCGGCGCTGTTGTGCTCGGTCTTCGTGGTGCCCGGCGTCCTGTGGATCTTGCGGTCGCGCCGCGGGGAGCTCGCCGCCATCGGCCTCGCGGGGGCGATCGGCGCGCCGCTGATGCTCGACCTCGACGCGATGTTCGACCGCTTCGGCGCCCTGGTGGGGCGCGCCGGCGGCCAGGGCGGCGTGGACGACGCGAGCCTGGACGAACGAACGGTGCTGTTGAAGCAGGGCCTGGACCTGTTCCGCGATCACTGGGCGATGGGCTCGGGACCGGGCTCGTTCGGCAAGGCCACCGGCTACCTCTCGCCGGAGGGCAAGTTCCGGCCCGCGCACAACACCTACCTGGAGACCGCGGGCGAACAAGGGCTCCTCGGCCTGGTGCCGCTGGCCCTCTTCGGGGTCGCCATCGTCGTCACGGTGTGGTTCGCCTGGGGTGCGGCGCGCAACGAACAAGCCCGCGCGCGGGTCCTGGGGGCGGGCCTCGGCATCGGCGCCGTCGCGCTGATGGCGGCCACGCTCGGCCTCTTGACCTTCGCGATGTTCTACCTGATGCTCGGCGTGCTCCTGGCCGTGGCCCACCAGGCGCGGAAGGCCCCGCTTGACTGAGCGCAACGCTCGACCGGGCGGGAACCTCGTCGCGCTCGGGCTCGTCCAGGCGTTCCGCATGGGCGCGGGCGCCGCGGTCAACGTGCTCGTGATGCGCACCGTCGGCGTCGAGGGCTTCGGCGTCTTTGCGTACATCACCACGCTGGTCGGCCTCCTGGGCTTCCTCGCGACCATGGGGATGGACCGGCTCCTGAAGCGGGAGTTGGCCCGCGCCCCGGAGAGCGCGCCCCGTTGGGTCGGGGCCGGCCTCGCCGCGTCGGCGGGCCTGGCCGTCGTGTCGGCCGTCGCCGTCCTGGGGTGGGCGTTCGGGGTCGACGGGCGCCCGCTCGTCGTCACCGGGGCCGGCCTCGCCGCGCTGGCGCTGGGCCTGCAGGCGATGGCGTCGATCCCCACCAGCTACTTCCACGCGATCGGGCGGATGTCGCTCGCCACGCGGCCGAGCGCGCTCGGGCGGGCCACGCTCGTGGTGACCGCGGCGGGGCTCCTGGCGGCCGGGTTCGACCTTCGTGCCGTCTTCGTCGCGCAGGTGCTCGACGGGCTCGTGACGCTGGTCGCGGTCGGGTGGGTGTGGCGGCGGCTGCCGAACCTCGGCGCGCCCACGGTCGCCTTGCCCGACGTGCGACGCCTGCTCGCCGACAGCGTCCCCTTCGGGCTGAACGCCCTCTTCGGCAGCATCTACCTGACCTCGAGCGTGGTGCTCCTGGCGCTCTTTTCGTCGGAGACCGAAGCCGGCCTCTTCCGGGCGGCCGTCCTGCTCCTGACGTTGTTCCCGATCGTGGCGGAGACCTTGTCCAACGGGTTGTATCCGCGAATGGCGCGCCACCTCGGCGACCCCGCCGCCGCCCGGCGGGACCTCGAGTTCGCCGCGCGGGTGCTCCTCGCGCTGAGCGTGCCCGCGGCCGTGGGCGGGGTCCTCCTCGCCGAGCCGCTGATGGTGCTCATGGGCGGCGCGCCGTATGCGGCCGCGGCGCTCCCGTTCGCCATCCTCGCACCCGTCCTGCCGTTGCGGTTCCTGAACAACGCCACCGGGATGACACTCACCGCGCTCGACCACCAGGGCGCGCGCACCCGCGGCGTGATGCTCGCCGCCGTCCTCAACGTGGCGGCGAACGTGTACGTCCTGCCGCGGTACGGCGCGGCGGGCGCCGCCGCCACCACGCTGGCCACCGAGGCGCTGCTGGCGGGCTGGTTGCAGCTCCACGTCGCCCCGCTGGTGCCCGGGCTGCGGTTCGGACCCGCGCTCCTTCGGGTGGCCGGCCCCGCGGCGGCCATGGCGGGGGTGCTTCGGGTGCTGCCGCAGGCGCCGGTGCTGCTCCTGGTCGCGCTCGGCGCCGGGGTCTTCCTCGGGCTCGGCCGGGTCACCGGGGCGTGGGCGCCCACCGACCTGCGCGAGCTGAGGCGGGTGTAGTGCGCATCACCCAGCTCGTCCCGTCTCTGGACGTCGGTGGCGCCGAGCGCATGGCGGCGCTCCTGGCCATCGAGCTGCGGCGGCTCGGCCACGAGGCCGACGTGGTGGCCCTCTTTCCGCCGGCGGGCACCTGGATCGAAGCGGCCCTCCGCGACGCGGGGGTGCCGGTGCACCACCTCGGCAAGCGCCCCGGGCTCGACCTCCGGATGGTGCCGGCCCTGGCGCGCACGCTCCGGCGAACACGCCCCGACGTGCTCCACACGCACCTGCACGTGCTCAAGTACGTGCTCCCCGCGTGGCCCGTCGCCCCGCGCACGTCCGTGGTCCACACCCTCCACAACCTCGCGGAGCACGAGCTGGAAGCGCACTCGCGCCGGGTGCACCACGCCGCGTTCCGGCTCGGGGTGGCGCCGGTCGCGATCGGGGCCGCCGTGGCGGAGAGCATCGTGCGCGTGTACGGTCGGGCCCCCGCCGCCACCATCGCCAACGGCATCGACCTCGGTACGGTCGTGCCGCCCCCCGGGGCGCGGGCGTCGGTCGGCGCCGAGCTGGGGCTCCCGCCCACCGCGCCGTGGCTGCTCGTCGTGGGCCGGCTCACCCCCCAGAAGAACCACGCGCTCCTCCTGCGGGCGCTCGCCGATCCGCGCCTCGCCCACGCGCACCTGCTGGTGGCGGGCACCGGCGCGCTGCAGCCCGCCCTCGCCGACCAGGCCACCGCGGCGGGCCTCGCCGCGCGGGTGCACTTCCTCGGGGTGCGGGCCGACGTCCCGCGGCTCTGCGGTGCCGCCGACGCCCTGGTGCTGCCGTCGTCGTGGGAGGGGAACCCCCTGGTGGTCATGGAGGCCATGGCGGCGGGGACGGCGGTGGTCGCGACCGCGGTCGGCTGTGTGCCCGAGCTGGTGACCCCCGGGTGCGGGCGGCTCGTGCCGCCCGAGGACGCCGCGGCGCTCGCCACGGCCCTGGCCGAGGTCGCCGTCGACCGCGCGCTGGCCGCCCGGCTGGGCGCCGCCGGGCGGGAGCGGGCGGAGGCCCGGGTCTCGGCCGCGACGATGGCGGCGGCCTACCTGGCGCTGTACCGCACGCGCCTCGGGGAAGGCGGCGGCGCGTGATAACGTTCCAGCGCTCGATGTTCGCCACCCTGCTCTTCGTCGTGTCGATCTTCACGGGACCGGCGCGTGCGCAGGCGCCCGAGGTCGTCCCCGCGGCACCGGCCACGGCGCCGCCGGCCGACACGGCGTACACCGTCGGCCCCGGGGACACCGTCAACGTGCAGGTGTACGGCGAGCCGGGGCTCAGCGGCGCCTTCCCGGTCGACGCCAGCGGCGGCCTCGACTTCCCGCTCATCGGCCGGGTGCAGGTGGGCGGCCTGGCCCCGCCGGCGGTCACCGAGCTCTTGCGGGCGCGGCTCACCGAGGGCTACCTCCGCAACCCCAACCTGACGGTGTCGGTGTCGAGCTTCCGCAGCCAGCCGGTGCAGGTGCTCGGGGCGGTCGCCAAGCCGGGCCTCTACTACTTGCGCGGCCCCACCACGGTGATGGCGATCCTCAGCGAAGCGGGCGGGGTCAGCACCACCGGCGTCGGCGAGGTGCGCATCACCCACCACGGCGAACAGAGCGCGTCGGTCGTCGTGCCGTACGACCAGCTCCTCACCGCCGGCACCGACACGGTCACCCTGCGCGGCGGCGACATCGTCTTCGTCCCGCAGAGCATGGTCACGGTCATGGGCTCGGTCGCCAAGCCCGGCGAGGTGCCGTTCCGCGAGGGTCTCACCGTCACCCAGGCCATCGCCGGCACCGGTGGCGCCTTGCCCGTCGCGGCGCTCGGCGGGGTGTACGTGCTGCGTGGCGAAGAGCGCATCCGCGTGAACCTGCGGCGGGTCTTGTCGGGCAAGTCGCCCGACGTCACGCTGCGCGCGGGCGACAAGCTCTTCGTCCCCGAATCGGCGATCTGAGCGTGGCGCGGCTCCTGGTCACCGGCGGGGCCGGGTACATCGGTTCCCACGTCGTCCTCGACCTGCTGCTCCAGGGCCACGAGGTCGTCGTGCTCGACGACCTGAGCGCGGGACACCCGCTGGCGCTGGTCCGGGTGGCCGAGCTCGCGGGGCGGGCGGCCCGGTTCGTCCACGCCGACCTGGCCGACCTGGGGCGCGTCGTGCCGGCGCTCGAGGGGGTCGACGCGGTCCTGCACCTGGCGGCCAAGAAGGCCGTGCCCGAGTCGATGGCCGCGCCCGAGCTCTACTTCCGCAACAACGTCGGGGCGCTCTGCACCTTCCTCGAGGCGATGGAGCACGCCGGCGTCCGTCGCATCGTGTACAGCTCCAGCGCCGCGGTCTACGGCCCGCAGCCCGACGCACCGATCACCGAGGACGCCGCCCTCTCCCCCGAGAGCCCCTACGGGCTCACCAAGGCGCACGGCGAGCAGATGTTGCACTGGATGTGCGCCCGGCGCGGGTGGGCGGCGGTGTCGCTCCGCTACTTCAACCCCGTGGGCGCCCACACGTCGGGCCGCATCGGCCAGCCCCACGAGGACGCGGCCGCGCTGGTGCCCCGGGCGCTGGCGGCGCTCCTCCCCGGCGGCCGGGCCCTCACCGTCTTCGGGACGGACTGGCCCACCCCCGACGGCACGTGCCTCCGCGACTTCATCCACATCGACGACCTGGGCCGCGCACACCGCCTCGCCTTGGACGCCCTCACGCCGGGGGTCCACGCGGTCTACAACGTCGGGACCGGGCGCCCGCACAGCGTCCGCGAGGTCCTCTCTGCCTGCCTCCGCGTGACCGGACGCGCGGTCCCCGCTCACGACGGTCCGCGCCGCGACGGGGACATGGCCCGCGCGACCGCCGACCCGTCGCGGTTCCGGGAGGCCACGGGGTTTGTGGCCGCAGGCGGCCTCGACGCGATGGTGGAGTCGGCCTGGCGGTGGACCGAGGCCAACCCGCGCGGCTACGGCCCCCGGTGATCCTCGCCTGGTGCGCGTTGGCGTGCGCGACCAGCCCCGTGCCGGCCGCCGCGCCGCCTCCCCCGGCGGCCACGCCGATGCCCTACGGCTACTGGGGCCTCAACGGCTTCCTCACGCCCGCCGCGCTCCCTGCGGTGCGCGACCGCCTCCGCGTCGGCGTGGTGCAGACGGCGACGACCGACCCGGTCTACGCGGTGTCGACGTTGTTTCCGATGGCCAAGGCGGCCGGGGTGCGCGTGAGCTTGCGGCTGGTGGGCGACCACCCCCGCTACACGCACGACGGCGACTTCGACCTGGCCGCGTGGACCACGCAGCTCGAACGGTGGGAGCCGGCGGTGCTCGCGCCGTGGATCGCCGACGGCACGCTGGTCGGCCACATGTTGCTCGACGACATCGCCAACTTCGAGGGGCACGACCCCACCGCGGCCGAGCTGGACGAGATGGCGCGTCGGAGCAAGGCGCGGTTCCCGGGCCTGATGACCTTCGTCCGGGAGCGGGCCACGGCGATGCCCGAACCGGCGGGCGGCCGCTACCTGCACGTCGACGCGGTCGTGAACCAGTACAAGGCGCTCGACGGCGACGTCGAAGCGTTCGCCGCCGAGACGGCGGCGCGGGCCGCGCAGCTCGATCTCGGCGTCATCAACGGGCTCAACATCGCCAACGGCGGCGACGGGTCGAGCGGGCAGGCCGGGTGGGCAGAGGGGCGGTGGGCGATGTCGGCCGCCGAGATCCGTCGCAACGGCCGGGTGATGGCGGCGGTGCCTTCGTGCGGGATGTTCCTGAACTGGGAGTACGACGGCGTCGAACGTTGGGCCGACGGGAGCGTGGGCGCGGCGTGGTTCGACCGGGCCGAGCTCACCGCGGCGTTGGCGGAGCTCGGCGCGGTGGTGGCGTCGCACCCGGCGGTGGAGCTGCGGCGCGGGTCCCGCAAGCCGAGTCCGTAGGGCGGGTCGCCGCGACCGTCCCGAAGCGAGCGGGGTCCGGCGCGCCCCGCGGCGGCCGGGGCGATGCTCTCCGGCCGGGGTCGCCCCGGCGCTGCGACGCGCACCCG
>SXOM01000412.1 GCA_005776735.1 Pseudomonadota bacterium | reverse complement strand
GGCGCGCGGCGGCCCCGGCGCGCCTCAGGCCGGTCGCGGCGCGCCCGCCTGGAGCGCGGCCTCGGCGGCCGCGAGCAGCTCGCCAGGGTCGGGGAGGCCACCGGGGCCGTAGTCGCCACACGCCAGGCGCTTCTCCACCGGCGCGAGGATCGTGTACCGATCGAGCGCCTCGAGCCAACGGAGGTTCCGTTGGACCACCGGGTGCAGCCACATCTCGGTGTTCATCGCCGGGGCCAGCAGCACCGGACGGCCGCGGGGCACGGCCATGAGCGTGGTGCCGAGCGCGTCGTCGGCGAGGCCACAGGCGAGCTTGCCGAGCACGTTGGCGCTGGCCGGGGCGACGAGCACGACCTCGGCCCACTTGGCCCAGGCGATGTGGTCGAGCGCGTCGGCGAAGGTGTCCACCATGACCTTGTGGCCGCACAACGCTTCGAAGGTGAGGGGAGCAACAAAGCGTGTTGCGTTGGGGGTCATCACCACGCGTACCTCGTGGCCGGCCTTGCGTGCTGCCGAGACGACCTCGCACGACTTGTACGCGGCGATGCCACCGGAGACGCCGAGCAGGAGCTTCACTTGGGCAGCTCCGGGTCGCCTTGGACCGAGGACTCGAGGTAGTCCTTGTAGAGGTCGCGGGCGTCGTTGTCGTAGTAGATCGCGAAGTGTCCCTGGCCCGGGAACTGGGCGAGCCCCGACGTGAGTTGTGTACCGTCCCACCCCTGGACGTTGTCGTGCGCCGGTCGGGTGTCGGCGCCCAGGCCACGCAACGAAAACCCCGCGGGCTCGACGTACATCTCGCCCACGACCGGGAGCCGCCCGGCGGTGGCGAGCGACTCGATCGTGACCGGCGGCGTGTAGGTGTCCTCGAGCCCTTCGGTGAGGAGCACCGACACCGGCGCGGCCCGCCACGGGGGCGCCTCGGCGTTCCAGTAGGGCGCGTAGTTCATCGGGTCGGTGGGTTCGCTGAGCATCTGCACCAGCGCCAGGACCGGATGGAACGTGGTGAGCGTGCCCGGCTCCACCCCGACGGCGGCCGCCAGGAGCGGCTCGACGGCGATGGGATCGACCTTCAGGAGCGCGCTCCACGCGGTGCCCGCACCCGCCGCGCTCAGCCCGACCCCGTGGACGTCGTTGCCCAACCAGCTCGCGCCGATGGCCCCGACCATCGCGCCCTGGCTGTGGCCGAAGAAGGCCAGGCCTTCGTGGTCGATGGGGATGTCGGCGCCGAGGTGACGGAAGCCGACGCCGGGCTCGGCCAGGCGGCTCGCGAGCCAGATCTGATCGGCGGCACCTTGCCGGAAGCTGGTGCGCCCGGCCTCGGGGTTGACGTAGTTGAACGTGTCGAGCTCGGCCGACGTGTCGGGGGTGGCACGGTCGTCGTGCAGGGGGTGGGCGATGCCGAACATCGCGACGTCGCGCCAGGCCATCTGGTCGCCTTCGTCGGCGTCGTCGGTGAAGGTGAGGTGGTCGCCGCCGGTGCCGTGGCTGTAGAGGACCAGGGGCCACCCGCCCGCGGGGGGATCGCCGTCGGGCACCGTGAGCGCGAAGCGCACCCGTTCCCAGCCTTGCACCTCGGGCCGCCCGTACGCGTCGAAGACGAAGCCGCCGCCCTCTTCGCGGTAGGGGCGCTCGCCCTCTTGCCAGATGGGCACGGTGACGTAGCCTTCGTAGATCGCGTAGTGCCCCATGTCGGCGTAGGCGGTGACCTCGGGCTCCCACGCGGGGCGGCCCACGCGCCCCGACTGGATGGACCACGCCACCTTGGCCATCTCGGCCACCGGGTCCTGGGTGGTGAACGCGGTGGCGGCCGCCACGTGCTCGGGCGGGATGCCCCGGAGCGCCAGGGTCTGCACCACGTCGCTCCACGCTTCGTCCTCGGCCCAGCCCTCCGGCATCTGGCCGAGCGCGGCGTAGGGCGGCCGCAGCACCAGGGCATAGCGGGTGTGCGGGCGCAGCGGGAAGCCGGGAACGGGCGCGACCGCGAGCAGGTTGGCGGCGGTGTAGGCGTCGGCGTCGGCGCGGAACTCGCCGGCGATGGGCACCGCTTCGCCGCGGTGCGGACTGTTCGGGTCGACATCGAGGAGCAGGACCGGCGAGTCGTCCTCGCGGCTGGCTTCGGGGTCGGGGAACAGGTCGGCGTCGGGCGCGGCGGCGAACCGGACGTAGATGGGGCTGGACGTGCCCCACCCGTCGAGCTTCGGCGCCAGGGCGATGTACTTTTCGAAGATGGGGACGGTGCCCGCGCCGGGGAACGCCGACAGGTCGGGGTGCCCGTCGACCAGGCGGGTGTCCGACGGGAAGGGGGTGTCCCAGAAGCCCTCGCCCTGGAGGATGGGGGCCACACCGCCCTCGGGGAGCGAGGGGGCATCGGCGTCGCAGGCCAGTATCCAGAAGAGCATCGCCGCCAGCGTAGCCCGGGGCGCGCCGCCGCACACCACGGGTTAGCCGGCCGCATGTTCACGCCCACTCCCGAACGCCTGATGTACGAGGGCAAGGCCAAGCAGGTCTACGCCACCGACAACCCCGCCGAGATCGTCATCCACTACAAGGACGACGCGACGGCGTTCAATGGGGTCAAGAAGGCGAGCATCGCCGACAAGGGCGTGATCAACGCGCGCATCAGCGCCTTCTTCATGGACCGGGTGGCCGCCGCCGGCGTGCCCACGGCGTTCCTGCGCCAGCTCGGCCCGCGCGACCAGCTCTGCCAGAAGGTCGAGATCATCCCGGTCGAGCTGGTGGTGCGCAACGTGGTGGCGGGGTCCTTGGCCAAGCGGCTGGGCATGCAGGAGGGGTTCCGCCTCCAGCGTCCGCTGCTGGAGCACTTCTACAAGTCCGACGCGCTCAACGACCCGCAGATCAATGAAGAGGGGGCTGTGCTCCTCGGGTTTGCGCAGGCGTGGGAGCTCGCGGCGATGCGGGAATACTCCCTGGTCGTCAACGACGTGCTGCGGGCGTTCTGGGATGGCTTGGGGGTCGAGCTGGTCGACTTCAAGCTGGAGTTCGGGCGCGTGGGCGGCCGGGTGGTGCTCGCCGACGAGATCACGCCCGACGGCAGCCGCCTGTGGGAGCGCGCGACCGGCCGCAAGCTCGACAAGGACGTGGTCCGCCGCGACCTGGGCGACCTCGGCGACACGTACCGGGAGCTGTACCGGCGCGTGTTCGGCGAGTCGTTGGCGTAGCCGAGCGGCCTCGGCCGCGCGTGGCGGCGGCCGGGGCCGGGGCCCCCGCCCCGCTCGGAGTGCGACACTGCCACGCGCGCTGACCGGCGTCCTCACCCCCACCACCCCCCACCCCCCGCCGCGTTCGAAGTGCGACACTGCCACGCGCCCGGGGGTGACCTCGTTCTGCCCAACGCCTCGTCAGGCGTTTGGCCCCCCGCCCCAGAGACGCCGACCCGCGCCCCGGGGCGACGCGTCGTGCCCGGCGCCGCCCCTACCGGTACCCGGCAAACACCTGTGCGTACGCCCAGTCGCCGACGTCGGTGGTGCCGTTGCAGTCGGATTGGGCCGACTCCGACTCCACGGCGCACGGATGGTCACGGTTCACCGACCACCAGCCGATCATGCCCACGCCATTGGTCTGGGCGAACGTGAGGGTCTGCTCCGCGTCTTCGAGGTCGAAGAACTCGCCGGCGACGTCGTTCTGGCCGATCATCGGCGTGGTGCCGACCATCGACCAGCGCTCGACCGCGTCGAGGGCGGGCCACACCTGCCCGAGCTGCACGTGCACGGCGCGGATGGCGTCGATGCCGTACTCGCCCATCTTCCCGGCCGGCTCGGGCGCGGCGCCGGCGCCGTAGTCCATCGTCATGACGTTGACACCGGCGAGTTCGACGCCGTGCACTGCGGCGCTCTCGAGGACCGCCACTCCGTCGGCGGTGAGCCCGGTCGGGAGCACCGGGAGGGTGTACCACACGTGCAGCGGCCGGCCGGCGGCGGCTGCCTGGACTTGCAGCGCCGCGACCGCCACGCTGCGCCGGTCGATCGAGGCCGGGTCCTGCAGCGCCGCGCCCTCGATGTCGAAGTCCACCCGCGTCAGGTCGAGGGCTTCGATCACCCGGGCGTACTCGGCTGCCAGCGCGTCGGCGTCGGGGCACGCGACCGCCAGCGATGTGTTGGCCGCCCCGCCGAAGCTGACCATCACGTCGCCACCCAGCGCACGGAGACCGGCGAGCTCCTCGTAGAGGGTGTACTCGGCTCCGCCCTCCCACGCGCTCGGCCCGGTCTCGAGGTCGTAGTAGGTGCCCCACGTGGCACGACACTCGCTCGCCGATGCGGCGACGACGAAGCCGAGGGTGTAGCGGAGTACGCCGCTGTCGGGGGCGATGCGGGCCAGGCGGACGGTGGGGTAGGCCGTCGCGTCGACGTAGGGTGCCACGAACCGCGTCGGCCAGCCGTCGTCGACCGGTGGATCGGTGTCGCCGGTGTCCGGGTCGCCGGTATCGGTGTCGCCGCTGTCTCCGGTGCCGCTGTCGTCCGAGTCACCCGCGCCGGGTGGTTTGGGCACGTCGTGGCACACCCCATCGGCGTCGAGGCGCTGGTCGGTCGGGCAGGGGAACGGGGATGCGCACGCAGCGAGCAGGAGGAGCATGGGGAGAACGTCGCCTCGGGGGGAACCTTGCGCCCGACGCGCGGTGCGATCCTGACGAACGACTTGCACTCGGGGCGCCCGGGGCGGTAGGAGCGGGCGTGTTCCTGATCCTCGCCGCCTGCGCCGCTCCCGTGGACTCTGCCGAGCCGGTGCCGGCGGACCCGACGGCGGGCTGGGTGGTGGGGTCGGGGCCCGTGGCCACGCTCTCCGGGCAGGCGTTCCTCTTCGGACCCGCGCCCGAACTCTCGTTCGCGGAGGCCGAGGTGTACGTGATGGAGGACCCGTCGTTCCTCTCGCCGGTCGCGGCCGATGGGAGCTTCGCCATCGCGGTGCCGACCGGCGCTCCGGTCTCCCTCGTGCTCCGACACCCGGAGCTGGCCTCCGTGCAATCCGCCACGCTGACCTTCGGGGAGGATGGGCTCGACGACGTGGGGTTCCAGGTGCCGACGGTGGCCATCGTGGAGTTGATGGCCAAGGCATCGGACGTGTACCTCGAGCCCGATCGGTGCCAGTTCGTCAGCACGGTCTCGAGCGCGGCTTCGCCGCCTTACGGTGGTGCGGGGGTCGGTGAGCCCGACGCGATTGTGACGCTCCACCCGGCGGTGCCCGCCGGCACGACCGGCCCGGTCTACTTCGATTACCTGTCCGACGCCCTGATCCTCCCAGACCCCGCGCTCGAGGCCACGACGATCGATGGGGGGGTCATCTTCTCGAACCTGCCGGTCGGCGAGTGGACGATGTTGGCCACCAAACCCGGCGTGTCGTTCACGAGGCCGGTGGCTCGCTGCCAGGCGGGCGCGATCGTGAACGCGGCACCGCCGCACGGGGTGGAGACCATCCGGTAGGGGTGGGGGTCAGGCGCCAGAGACTCCGCTCCCGTAACTTTCCGAACCCGGCCGAGCCGGCCGTCGCCCGCCCTTCGAGCTGTGCGGCGCCGGCCCGGCTCCCCTGCCACGCGCGCCCGGCTTCGCGTCGGCGTCCGCCGCCGGGGCCTCCCCGACGAGCACGCGGATATCCACCTGGCGCGTCTCCGCGTCCACGGTGACGCGCTCGATCAGCTCCCCGATGATCGCGCGTTGCTGGTCGCGGTCCACTGTGTCGACGGCGGCGCGCATCGACGCGAGCCGCGCGTCCACGGCGGCGAGCCGCACCGAGCGGGCACCCTGACTGCGCTCGTCCATCTGCGCAAGTTCCAGGCGGTTCAGCAGGGGAGCGCGGTCCCGCTCGATCGCCGCCAGTTCGGCCACGACCTCGTCCTCGGTGTAGAGGCCCTTGCGGAAGCCGCCTTGCACCCGGCTCCGCTCCAGCGCGAGCCGCTCCAACTCGGCCCGGATGCTGCGGGCGACCCCCGCCAACACCGAGATCGTGCTCGTCCGGATCGACGCCGTGCCCAAGCGCGAGTGGGCGCAGGACGCCGCGGTGATCCACGACGCCTCGAACCACGTCGGCGCGCTCTCCTACCTCTCGGACCCGCTCCCGCGGACCGACGAGGTCCGCGAGGCGCTCAACCGCGGCCAGTCCGTCTGGACGCTGGCCCGGCGCGGGGCCACGCGCGAGTTCCTCCAGGGCCTCGAATCGCTCGCCGGCGTGGTGTGGGCGCGCATCCGGCCGGACACGGCGCTGCCCCCGCTGGGCGCAGCCGCGGCCTCCGCCGTGCACATCCGCGGCTGGGACGACGGTGCTTGATCCGCTCCGCGCGCGCGCCGAGGCCGATGCCGCGGAGCGCCGCGGGGCGGGCTCGCTTTGGGGTGTCGGGCCCGTGGCGTGGGAGGGCGTGACGGCGGGCACGGTCGCCCAGGCCGACGTCGTGCCGACGGTGGAGGGG
>SXOM01000411.1 GCA_005776735.1 Pseudomonadota bacterium | reverse complement strand
GTAGACTCGGGCGATGCCCGTCCACCAGGTGCACCTGGCCGATCCCGACCCTTCGTGGCCGGAGGCGTTCGCGGTGGAGCGAACCGCGCTGGCGGCGGTCCTCCCGGCGCGCGTGGCGGGAATCGAACACGTCGGGAGCACCGCCATCCCGGGCCTCGCAGCCAAGCCGATCATCGACATCGCGGTGCTGGTGGGCGCGTGGGAGGACGCCCCGGGGTGCATCTCGCCGATCGTCGGGCTCGGGTACGCGTGTCTGGGTGAAGCCGGCATCCCCGGCCGGCTCTTCTTCCGGAAGCCTACCGCGACCCCCCTGCCCGGCCAATCGTACGGGGGCGTGGCCCGCACCCACCACATCCACCTCTTCACACTCGACCACGCCCAGTACGCCCGCCAGGTGCAGTTCCGCGACCGGCTCCGCGCCGACCCCCGCGCCGTCGCGGCGTACGAGGCGCTCAAACGATCCCTCGCTGCGCTCCACCCCGACGACGTCGAGGCCTACGCCGAGGCGAAGTCCGCGTTCATCCTGGGGGTGATTCGGTGATCTGGGTGGTGCACGCGCTCGCGGCACCGACGTTCCGGGCGGACGAACCGGGGCTCGCGGCGCTGACGACCGCGGCGTGGGCCGCCGCCACGACGTGCACCGGCCGCGAGCCCCCCGCCTACGCCACGATCATCGTCGACGTGGTCGACGAGCTCCGCGGCGGGTTCGCGGGGCGGGCGCATGTCGCCGGCACCTCCACGGAGACCCGGCGAACGGCCGGCGGCGAACTCGAGCGCCGGGTGGTCGACCCAGGCGGGATGTGGCTGATTCGACTCACGGACGACGAACCCGGCAGGGTGGCGCACGAAGTGGCCCACGCCTGGGTCCACGGCGGCCCGCCCGCCCTGGTGGAGGGGGCGACCGACCTGCTCGCCGACTGCATCGCAAGGGTCGATCCCGGACGATTTCCCCGAGAATCGCTCGAGCCCCGCGCATTGGTCGCGCTCGCGGACCTGCGCACGTGGACCAACCCCGACCAGCCCGCCGACGGAAGGCACGACGGGTACGTCGCCGCCTTCCGGCTCATGGTGGAGGTGGCGCGCCTGACGCCGGAGCGGGAATTGTGGCGAGGCGATTGGACGTGGACGGACTTCGATGCGCTCCTTGCCCACCTGGGCGAACCGGCGGCGCCGCTCCGGGAGGCGCTCGCCGGCGGGGCAGCGGCACAACGACGCCTCTTGGGGGACCTCGATGGGGACCGGGTCATCGGGGCCGACGAGCTACGGCTCGGCACCGACCCGCTGCTCCCGGACACCGACGGAGACGGCTGGTGGGACGGGGTGCCCGACAGCCTCCGCGCGCACCGGGTGCGCGTGGACGAGAACCCGCGGTGTCTCGGCGTGGCGGCGGGTCCCGCCGGCGCTGCGCTGGAGGTCGACGCAGTGGACGCGAAGGGCGGGGCAGTAAAGGTGAGGTTGTTGGCGGACGGGCAGGAACTTGGGAACTTCTCGCGCGTACCTCCCGGCGCGAGCTTGGCGACCCCGGCGAGGAAGATGCCATCCGCCACCTGGGTCACCGTCAGGGGCGGGGGCATCGTGCCCGACACCCGCTGCTGGTCGCGGTCGGGTTGGTTCGTGCTCGCCGACCCGGGTCACAGCGCCGACCTGCCTCCCTTCACCGAGGCCCTGGCGGGCGTCGACACCCTCGCCACCGAGCGCCTCGGGCCGGGTGCACCCGCTCGACTCGCCCTCGGAGAGCCATCCCGCGAGGGTGCACTCACGATGGAGCAGGTCACGGAGGCGCAGCTCGCGCGCGCCCGCCAGCACGGCTGGCGCAGCCTGGCCGCCAATGTCGTCGCGGCCTCGCGGCTCGAGGCCGCGTCGTTGCTCGAGCCCGACGGCCTGCCGGCGGAAGCGGCGGCCGCCCGCGCTGCGCTGGCGCGGTGGCTGGTGAACGAGCCCCAGGCCGGCGTGGCCGGCGCCCTCGATCCGCTCCGCGTGGCGGCGTGGCAGCTCAGGTCGGTCCTTTGCGGCGGGTGGCGCCGACTGCTCGACGGCAAGTGCGGCTGAGCGGTTTTGAACGAGGCGCTCAACCGATCCCTCGCTGCGCTCCACCCCGACGACGTCGAGGCCTACGCCGAGGCGAAGTCCGCGTTCATCCTGGGGGTGATTCGGTCCCCGGCTCGAAGGGGCGCGCGAGGAGCGCGGTGAGCGCACCGTGCTGGAACGCGCCCGCCAACCACCCCAGGTCGCCGGCGAGGCGGTAGAAGCCGGCGGGCATCATGGGCGTGCTGAAGAGGTCGCCCGTGGCACCCGTGACCGGGCCCCCCGCGTCGAGCTCGGCGGCAGCGCGGTCGAGCGCCTGCACCTGGCGCCAGGCCACGCCGCGAGCTTCGTGAAGGGGCGCGTCGCGCAGCGGCCCCGCGCCGCCGAGCGCGAGGTGGCCGGCCCACGCGAACCCAAGGCGGGCCGCGGCCGCCGCGCACAGCTCGAGCGCGACCACGGTGTGCGCGAGCTCGGGGAACCCGCACTGCACCACCGGCAAGAGCGCGGGGCCGCCGAACCGGGGCCGCAGTCGTTCGAACGCCGCGGTGACCAGCGCGGGCAGGCTGTCGAAGTAGACCGGAAACGCGAGCACGACGAGGTCGGCGTTCGCCACGGCCTCCTGCAGCTCGGACATGTCGGGCCGTCCGAGCTTGACGACGCGAGGCAAGTCGAGCTCGGCCGTGGCCCAACCGCGCGCCTGCAGCCGCGCGAGCACGGCGTGGCCGAGGGCGGACGAGGTGCTCTGCTCCCCGGTCTTGGCGCTCCCGACCACCAAGAGCACACGCCGGGGCGTCGGGCCCGCGGGCACCCCGCACGACACGGGCTCGACGAACGGGGGCTGCGCCGGGAACCCCGGGTCGGGCGCTGCCCGCGCGGCGGCCACGGCGGCGCGGACCTCGGCGACCGGCGCTCCGCGGCGAACCCACGCCACCCACGGGTGGGGCGCGCCGAGGTTGAGCGCGTTTCGCCCCACCAGGTGCGCGAAGCGGGCCCGCTCCACGTCCGGTACCTCCGCGTCCACCTCGGCGACCACCCCGAGGCGCGGCAGGCGTGCGTAGCGGGCCTTGTGGTGCGTCTCTCCGTCGACCGTCGTGAAGAACGGCAGGATCAGGCCGATGCACTTGTCGAGCGCGCGCTTGGCCGCGGAGCTCCACCCGCCCAGGAACGGGGTCACCCGCCACACGACCTCGTCGGCGGAGGCCCAATCGCGCATGATGCGGTTGGCGTCATCCTTGGCCTTGCAGGTGCCGGGGTGCGCGACCCAACACTCGAAGCACCCCTCGCACGGGCCAAAACGCTCAGCACCCAGCGGGTGCGTCGTGACGTCGCCGAGCTCGGCGATCACGTCGTGTACGGTCGGGGCGTTCGGATCAGGGGCGAGCGTGTCGAGGAGGGTGATGCGCATGGCGGTCAGACACCGGAGGCTGCAAACGGCGTGCCGCCCGGTTCACTTCGCCCCGCGCGCGCGCCGTGCGCCGGACCCGGCCGCCCTCGAGCCCGGTCGCGGCACGGCGCCCACCGGTCGCCGCCTTCACGCCCGCCGGCAGTAGCAGTAGACGAAGGCCTGGTCGCTGCCCCACGGCGTGCGGTGGTTCTCGGCGGTCTCGCCCAGCTTCTCGAAGGTGCCACCGAACGCGTCGTGGATGCCGGCGGCGTCGTAGCGCTGCACCGTGAGCCCGCTGCACGCTTCGGGGCCCTCGGGTGCGAACGTCGACACCAGGACGAGGCCCCCCGGCTTCACACAGCGCCGGACCTGCGCGATGTACGCCGCACGGGCCTCCGGGTCGGTGAGGAAGTGGAAGACGGCCCGGTCGTGCCAGAAGTCGACCGAGGCGTCGGGCAAGAGCGCGGTGGTGGCGTCGCCGACGACGAAGTCCACGCCGGCGGCGCGAGCGCCGAGGCGGGCGCGGACCGCCGCCAACGCCGCCGACGCCACGTCGAGGACCGCGACGTTCTGGAACCCACGGTCGAGCAGATCGTCGACGAGCGTGGATGCGCCCCCGCCCACGTCGACGATCCGGGCGTCGGGGGCGAGGGATGCGGCCTCGATGAACCGCAACGACGTGTCGAGGTGGGGCCGGTACCAGCTCACCGCGTCGACCGCCTTGCGCGTGTACACGCCCTCCCAGTGTTGTGCGTCCATGGAGCCTCCGCCCGCCAGAGCCACCATCCCCCGCGGTTGTTACGGTGCCGGCCTCCCCCTGCCCCCATGCGCGTCGCGATGCAGCGCTTCTTCTTCGCCGCCGGGCCGCTCGTCGGCGGTGTCGCCTGCGTCGAGGGCGGTCCAGGGCCGGAGGAGACCGCCGCCGCAGCGCCGACGCGCACCCCGACGGCGCCGGTCTGGTCGGCAGAGGAGGCCGTCCAGCACCTGGACGCCGCCTTGGCCCTCGGGGTGCCGGAGCCTACACACCTCGCGGCCGCCTACGCGGGTGCGGTCCTGCAGGGCGAGCCGGCGTGTCCGGGGCTCGGCACCAGCGGCGCGACGGTGCCGGGCGCCGGCGTGTGGTCGGCGGAGTGCGAGACGGCGAGCGGGTGGGGGTACTCGGGCTCGGCGCTGTACGAGGACGCCGTCGGCGAGGGCAGCCGCACGATCCGCATCACGTCGTCGTTCACCATCACCGACCCAGACGGGGGGCGCTTCCGCGGCGGCGGAGAGGTGCTGTACGCGTCGACGACCGACGCGTCGGGCACCGCCTGGACGGGCCAGGTCGGCGGAGAGTTCGGGTGGAGCGGGCAGCCCGGGTGGCTCGGCGCGGCCACCTCCGAAGCGCTGTACCTCGTGGGAACCGACGCGGGGGCGACCGCTTCGCTCCGATTGGACGGCGGCGTCAGCTCCGTCGACGCCACCCTCGGCTTCACCGGCCTGCACCTGGACAGCGCGGCGTGCGCCGGCGACTCGCCGGTGGCGAGCCCCGGCCGACTCCACGTGCGCGACCCGGGCGGGGCGTGGTTCGTCCTCGATCTTCCGGGCGACTGCACGGGCTGTGGTGCGCTGTCCCAGGGCGGCACCGCGCACGGCGAGGGGTGCGTGTCCCTGGCCGCGGTGCTCGACGCGGCGCGGGGCGATCCATGATCGTCGTGCTACTCCTCGGCTGCGCCGAGCCCGCCGCGCCGCCCGCCACCCCCACGGCGCTGGCGGTGACGCCCCTGCCGGCGCCGCTGTTGCTCCGACGGCTCAGCCTGGACCTGCGGGGCACGCTCCCGACCCTCGCCGAGCTCGATGCCGTCGAGGCCGACCCCGACGCCGTCGGCGCCTTGCGCGACACGATGCTCGTCGACGCCCGGCTGCAGGAGCGCCTCGTCGACGTGCTCGCGGAGCAGTACCTCACCCGTGCCGACCGCTTCACCACCGACGCGGCGCAGTTCGGCCTCGACGAGGCCGACACCTACGCGTTTGTCGCGTCGGCGGGCGAGGAGCCGCTCCGCCTCGCCGCGTGGATCGCCGCCAGCGGGCAGCCGTGGACCGAAGTGGCGCGGAGCGAGTACACCCTCGCCAACGACCTGCTCCTGTCGATCTGGCCGCTCGAGGCGGCGCCGGAGGCCGGCGACGCCGACCTCTCCGGGTGGCGGCCGGCCCGGTACACCGATGCCCGGCCCGCGGGCGGCGTGGTCATGACCAACGGCTTCGCGTGGCGCTACTCCCAGGCCGTCTACTCCCGGAGCCACGCCGCGGCGGTGAGCGACCTCTTCCTCTGTCACGACTACTTCGAGCGCCCCGTCGAGTTCGACGCGGCGAGCCTGCTCGCGCAGGGGGAGCTCCAGGCGGCCACACGCGAGGTGCCGGTGTGCGTGTCGTGCCACGCGTCGCTCGACCCGCTCGCGGCCGCGCTCCTCGGCTTCTACTGGTACGAGATGTACGACCCCGAGGAGGTGTCGCACTACCACCCCGAGCGCGAGACGTTGGGCCCCTACGTGCTCGGGACCACGCCGGCCTGGTACGGGCAGCCCCTGCCCTCGACCGCGGCGCTCGGCGACGCGCTCGCAGGCGACCCCCGCTTCGTCCCCTGCGCCGTGGAGCGCTTCGCGACCGGGTTGTGGCGCCGCCCGGTCGACGCCGACGACCACGCCGTGCTCGCCGAGCTGCAGGTGGCCTTCGAAGCCGCCGACCTCGCGGTGCCCGCGTTGTTGGCCGCGCTCACCGAGACCGACGAGTACCGGGCCGGTGGCCTCGCGGCCGACGCGCCGAGCGCCCTGGGCGACCGGGTCGCGACCCGCCGCCTGCTCACGGCCCCGCAGTTGGCCGACGTGGTGGAGCAGCTCACCGGCTTCCGGTGGGTCGAATCCGGCTGGGATCAGCTCGACAACGACGTGATCGGCTACCGCCTGATGGTCGGGGGGGCGTCACCGCCCACCAGCAACGTCACCGAGCGTGATCACGGGCTCACGCGCGCGCTGGTGCTCAAGCGCCTGGCCCGCGATGCGGCCGCAACGGTGGTCGAGGCCGAGCTCGAAACCGACGCGCCCGCCCCGCGACTCTTCACGGGGGTCGACCTGGACACCACGCCCGCCGACGACGCCTTCGACGCCCAGGTGCAGATCCTGTGCCGGCAGGTGTGGGCAGAACGCTGCGACGAGGCCGAACGCGGCGACCTCGCCGCGTTGTGGTCCGCGGTGGCGCAGGCCGACGGGCCGGCGGCGGCGTGGGCGTCGGTGGTCGCGGCGATGCTCCGCGACACCCGGTTCTGGAGCTACTGATGTGGTCCCGTCGCCAGCTCCTCCGCACCGGCGCGCTCGGGCTCGCGACGCTGCCGTGGGTGCGCCGCGCCCGGGCCGACGGCCCGACGGAGCGGAAGTTCCTCTTCGTCCTCTGCGCCGGCGGGTGGGACACCACCTACGTGTTTTCCCCGATGTACGGGAACCCGGCGATCGACGGGGACCCCGACTCCACGCTCGCGGAGGTCGGCGGCATCACGTTCGCGGACGCAGCGGCCCGGCCGTCGGTCCGCGCGTTCTTCGAAGCGCACGGGGCGCGCACGTGTGTCATCAACGGGGTCCAGGTGCGCTCCCTGGCCCACAGTGTGTGCCTGCGCGACATCCTGACCGGGACGATGCAGCAGGCCGACGACTGGCCTTCGATCCTGGCCGCCGGCGGCCCATCCGACCTGCTCTTGCCGATGGTGCACCTGTCGGGGCCCAGCTACACCGATGCCTTCGGCGGTCAGGTGGTGCGGGTGGGCGGCGCGGGCCAGCTCCCTTCGCTCTTGGCACGGGAGGACGTCACGATCGAAGCGCTGGAGGACGCCTACGCGTTGACCCGCGCCAAAGCGGCCGCCGCCCGGGCGGGAGCGGGCCGGGCGAGCGCGCTCGCGGTGCAGGCGGTCGAGGCGGAGGGTCGGCTGGCCCGCCTGCAGGACCTCGGCGCCGAGGTGGTGCTCGACGCGGGGGAAACGTTGGCGGCACGCGCCGCGACGCTGGCGGAGCTGTTCGAGCGGGGACTGGCCCGATGCGGCATCGTCCAGCACGACGGCAGCCGCGACATCGGGTGGGACACCCACGGCGGCAACAACTCGCAGTCGGCCCACTTCGAGGACCTGTTCGGGGGACTCTCCACGATCCTCGCCGACCTCGCCGCGCGTGCGGGCACCGGCGACGGGGTGAGCCTGGCCGACCAGACCACGGTGGTGGTGCTCTCGGAGATGAACCGCTATCCGCAACTGAACGGTCGGAACGGGAAGGACCACTGGCCCCACACCAGCGCGATGCTCGTCGGCGCGGGGGTGCGGGGCGGGCAGGTGATCGGCGAGTACGACGCGGACTTCTCGGGGCGGCCGGTCGACCTCGTGAGCGGCGGCGCCGCCGACTCGGGCACGCGCCTCGGCTCGGGGCACCTCGGCGCGACGCTGCTCCAGCTCGGCGGCGTCGATCCCGCGATGCACATCGGCGACGCGACGGCGATCGAGGCTGCGATTCTCTGACGGCCCAGGCTGCGTCGACGCCGACCCGCGCCCCCGGTCGCCGCGTCCTGCCCGGCCCCCACGCCACCCGCGCGTCCAATGGTATAAGCGGTCGTACACATCGAGGTTCGAATGAGGATCGCCCTGGCCGCCCTGCTCCTCCCGCTCGCCGGCTGCCCCGAGGCCAAGGACCCCGCGCCCCCCGCGGCCGGTGGCGACGTGGCCGCCCCGCCGGCCGGAGAGCCCGCCCCCGCCCCTCCCGCCGGCGACGGCGCGACCACGCCGCCGCCGGGCGGGGACGCCGCCGCGCTCTCGAGCACCCCGGCCGTCCCGGCCGGCTTCGCTTCGCTCATCGGCTCCGGAAAGACCGTCACCTTGTCCGGCACGGTCAAGGGACAGACCGCCGCCCAGGTCGACTTCACCCACCTGGTGGAGCGCTACGGCAAGCAGCTCCCCGAGGTCATCGACACGGTCAAGGTCACCGACGGCACGTTCTCGGTTTCCGTCCCGGCGACCTACGACAAGGGCATCTACGTGAGCGCGGTGGTGGACAAGAAGGGCGACGGCCCCTCCGACGACGACCTCTCCGGTGGCAGCGCCAAGCCCATCAAGCTGGCCGGGAAGGACGAGAAGATCGAGATCACCGTCGGCTCCGGCGACGCGTGGATGAAGGACCTGCCGTGGTACGACCCGAGCGCCCCGGCGGTCGGCCCGAAGGACGCCGGCGGAAGCCTCGGCGTCGGGCCTTCGGGTCCGCCGCCCGAAGGGGGCGGCACGCCGCCCGCCGTGCCCGAAGGTGCGCCGCCCGTGGGCGGTGCCGCGCCCGCCGCGCCCGCCGCGCCGAACTGAACAGGGAGGAACTCGGCGCATTCGGAGAGGAGCGTCGCGTGTCCGGCGAGCTGCTTGCGTGGCGACGTTCTCGGGCCATCCTGAGCTACGCGGCCGGGGAGCGCGTGGTCGCGATCGCCCACGCGCCGCCGCAGCGTGGGTTGCTGCTCGGCCGCCTCGACGGTGCCGACGAGATCGAGGCACGCCCCCGTGGCCCGATGGGGGCGACGGGGGCGTCGGGCGTCGGGCCCGAGCGTCGCGTGGGTCTCGCCCCACGTGGGGCTCAGCCCGACGTGGGGCGACCTCGCGTCACGGCGCGGCGCGCGGCGGACCACTCTGGGAGTCGCCGTTGCGGTGGGTCACCGTAAGGCGACAATCGGCGCCACATTCGAGCGCCAGCCCGCCCGCGTGCACGGCGCGGTGATGGCCGGAGCACAGGACGACGAGGTTTCCTGCCTCGTTTCCGCCCCCGTCGAAGCGGGCGCACAGGTGGTGGACGTCCAACCACATGCGGCACCGGCAACCGGGCACCTCGCAGCGCCAGCCCGCCCGATGGAGGAGCTTGCGTCGGAGCACGGGCGCGATGAGGTGACGG
>SXOM01000410.1 GCA_005776735.1 Pseudomonadota bacterium | reverse complement strand
TGGCGGGTGCGCCCGCCCGCGCCCGAAGCGGCCGCGGGGCTCCAGGCGCGCCTCGGCTGCCACCCCGTCGCGGCGCACGTGTACGCGGCGCGCGGCGTGGGGGAGTCGTTCTTCACGTCGAGCCGGGGCGACCTGCACGATCCGGCCTCGCTCCGCGGGTTGGAGCCCGCGTTGGCGCGGCTCGCACGCGCACGTCGCGACGGCGAGGCCGTGCGCCTGGTCACCGACTACGACGTGGATGGCACCACGAGCTGCCTGATCCTGCACGCCGCGCTCGACCGCCTGGGCGGCGCGCGCATCAGCTACCACATTCCCGACCGGTTCCTCGAGGGCTACGGGCTCTCCGCCCGCGCCGTCGATCAAGCGGCGGCCGACGGTGTCCGGCTCCTGGTCACCGCGGACATCGGCGTCCGCGACCACACGGCGGTGGCGCGGGCCAAGGCCGCGGGCATCGACGTGATCGTGTGCGACCACCACCTCCCGTCCGGCGAGGCCGTTCCTGCCGACGCGGTGGCGGTCTTGTGCCCGCCCCAGCCCGGCTGCGCCTACCCGAACAAGGCGCTCGCGGCGTGCGGCGTGTCGCTCAAGCTCGCGTCGGCGCTCCTGGCGGCCGACCCGCGGCGCGAGGAGCTGCTGGAGTCGATGCTCAAGCTCGCGGCCATCGGCACCGTGGCCGACGTCGTCGACCTCGCGAACGCGGAGAACCGCGCCATCGTCGCGCTCGGCCTGCGCAGCCTGAACCGCGGCCCGCACTCCCCGGGCCTGGCGGCGCTGCTCAAGGTGGCCGGCGCCGAGGTGGGGAGCATCACCGCCGAGACGTTGGGGTGGCGACTCGGCCCCCGCATCAACGCGGCGGGTCGCCTCGCGGATGCGTCGGCGGTCGTGCGGCTTCTGCGCGAGCGCGACCCGGCGGCGGCGTTGGCCCAGGCCTCGCGCCTGGACGAGCTCAACCGCGAGCGCCAGGACATCCAGGAGCGCCTCGTCGAGCAGGTGCTCGCCCAGACGCCCGACCCGCCGCCGGCGTTCGTGGTCGTGTCCGGGCCCGAGGCCGAGGGCTTCCACCGCGGGGTCGTCGGCATCGTCGCCGCCAAGGTGCGCGAGCGGGTCAATCGCCCCGTGGCGGTGGTCTCGGTAACGGGAGTCACCGCGACCGGGAGCGTCCGCAGCGTCCCCGGGGTGCACGCCACGCACGCGCTCGATGCGGTCGCGCACCTGCTGCACCGTCACGGTGGCCACGCCGCCGCGGCGGGCTTCACGGTCGACACCTCCCGGTTGGGCGAGCTCGCCCAGGCGCTCGCGGCCTGGGTCTCGGAGCACGCCGGGGAGGATGCGCTGGTGGCCGAGGAGTGGGTCGACGCCGAGGTCGAGCCCCACGCGGTCGATCTCCGCCTGATCGCCGACCTCGCGCGCCTGGAGCCCACCGGCAAGGGCAACGAAGCGGCACGCCTGGTGGTCCGCGGGAGGCCCACCGAGGTCACCATCCTCAAGGAGCGTCACGTCCGCTTCCAGGTGGGCGGCCTGCGCTGCATGTGGTGGGACGGGGCCGACCGTCACCACTGGCTCGCCGACGCGGGCGAGGTCCTGGGCCGCGCCACCGTGAACACCTGGAACGGGCGGTCGAGTCCGCAGTTCGTGGTGGACGACGTGCGGTGAGCGGGGCCGGGCAAGTCGCGGCGACCCGGGTCGCGGGGCGGCGTTTGGGGGTTGGGGGCAAACGCAGCGTTGGTGGTCGACGAAACGAAGTCACCCCCGGGTCCTGCCGGGCCGGGTGAAATTGGCGCTCGCTCCCCCGCCGGTTCGCCGCAAGCGGCGAACCGGCGCTCCGCTCGGCCAATTCCCCCCGACCCGTCACCCGCCGCGTCACCGAGCCGCACGACGGCGGCGGCGTTGGGCACAACGGGGGAACGCCGAACCGCGAGGGTCTGGCTGCACCGGCCCAAGGTCGGTGGGCTCGGCGATGTCGAACTTCGAGCAGTATTTTGGTGAGCGTGGCGACGGCGGCGAACCGGCGCGGCGGGGGAGGCGCGGCGGGGGGCGCGCCGACCGCGCGCAAGGGCCCGCCCGACGTGCGGTGGGTCGCGGCGCGGGCGCCAGAAACACCAAACCCTCCGGGTCGGGGACCGCGGAGGGTGGGATCAACGCCGAAGCGGTGGTGCGGGGGAGGGGACTTGAACCCCTACGGGTGTTACCCCACTAGGTCCTGAGCCTAGCGCGTCTGCCATTCCGCCACCCCCGCGAATGGCCCCGGCCATCTACTCGCGGACGGGGGCTGCGTCAAGCCGGTACACCTCCCAACGCGCGCCCACGTGCAGGCGCTGGGCGTCCCGCTCCAGCAGCGCCCGGAGCGATTCCGCAGGTTCGACGAACTGCTCCCGCCAGACGGGCTCGGGCAGGAAGGCGTAGGCTTTGCGCAGGAATCGTGCGTCACCGACCAGGAGCCAACGGACCCCCCGCTCCTGCAGCGCCCGCAGCGACGCATCCCCGTGCGTCGCGAGCCACTGGCGCGTCGGCGTGTGCTCCTCGACCGACCCGAGCAGGTAGGGCTGCTCTACGTAGTAGCCGTGCCACGCGTAGAGGAGCGCGACGCGCTCGTCGTGCGGCGCGTGGTCGCGGAGGTACCGGAGCGCCTCCCATGCCGGCAACTGCGCTTCGAGGAACGCATCCTCGGTCTGCAGCCCGGTGACGACCTCCCAGCGGGTGCGCGCCTCGGTCCAGAACGGGCCGAGGTTCGCGGGCGCCGACAACAGCGAGAGGAGCAGCGCGGGCCCCCAGCCGCGGCACGACGCGCCGAGCAGCACCGCGACCCCGCCGAGGGGCAGGAGGTAGCGCATGAGCTGGGCGGAGGCGCCCCACCCCACGAAGCCGACCAGCACGACGAGGAAGAGGGCACGCGCATCGTCGCTGCGCCGCCCCGCCCACAAGGCCCCGAGCCCGAGGGCGAGCCACCCCCACGACACGCGGCCCAGAAAGACGAACGAGTCGAGCTCGGCGCGAAAGAGCACGTCGAGCGGCAGGCGCAGCGCGTCGCTCCACCCGTGCCCGACCCCGTACTTCTCGGGGTACATGAAGCGGAAGCCCTCGACCGCCGGCCAGCCTGCATACGGGAAGAGCGGGTGCAGGCCCTCGCTGGCGTTGCGGAGCCACCAGGGTGCGAGCACCAGGAGTCCGGCCCCAGCGGCGCGAACGAACGTCTCCGGCCGCGGGGCACGAACCAGCAGGAGCAGCCCGGCGGCGGCGGCGGCGGGCGCGGCGGTGTACTTCGTCGCCAGCGCGAGTCCGAGCATGAGCCCGGCCGGCGTGGCGAGGCCGGCGAGGGCGCCTTCGACCCCCAGGAGCAGCCAGAACGCGGCAGGCACGTCATTGTAGGCCAGCCCGGCTTCGTGTGCGTAGCTGTAGGAGCCCGCGAGGACGACCGCGGGCACGAGCCCCCGACCGGGCCCGAACCGCGCCTCGCCGAGCTCGCCGGCCGCGAGCGGCACCACGACCGCCAGCCCGAGGTGCCACGCACGCGCGGCCTCGGCGCCGCCCAGCGAGAACAACGACGCAAAGAGCGCGTGGACGACCTGAGGACGCGAACCGTCGGGGGTGTCGAACCCGCCGAGCAGGGCCCCCCCCGCGGCGATGCGCCGCGCGAGCGCGAGGTGCTGGTACAGTTCGTCGGTGTCCGTCGCGGGCGCGAGCACGTGCAACAGCGCGGGCGCGAGCAACAGCGGCACGATCGCCGCCCCCGCCCCGCCCGGCAGTCGCGGCACCATCCGCCGCCCAGGAGCGAACCAGCCGGCCGCCAGCACCAAGAGCAGCAACAACGACGTCAGCGCACCGAGGCGGCCCGTCGCGGCGAGCGCCACGGCGCCGGCCGCGTGCGCGCCGAGGCCGACCGCGAGAGCCCACGCCCAGCC
>SXOM01000409.1 GCA_005776735.1 Pseudomonadota bacterium | reverse complement strand
CTCGCCGCGCCCGCCCCCGCGCCACCCGCGCGCCGTCCCCTCCGCCCGCCGCGCCGCGCCCGCGCTGGAGTCAGGGCAGCGTGCAGATCGACGGGTGCGCTTCGGTGCACGGGGCGGTGGTCAGGCTGAACGTCACCTCGTCCCACCCGTAGCAGCTCCCGCGGTCGCCCCCCGCCAACCACCAGACCTGGCGGTCGGGCCACGCCCAGAAGAAGCTCATGTAGACGTCCTCGGTGTCGGTGAGCGTCGCCAGCTCCCCGCCCTGCGCTTCGCACGCGGCTTGGGCCTCGGTCGCCGTGCGGGGGGTGGAGCAGTACAGCCGGTGCCGGTGGTCCAGGTCGTGGCGCACGCAGTCGTCGCACCCCGCGTCCTCGTCGACCGCGCCGTCCCCGTCGTCGTCGCGGTCGTTGCAGGCTTCGGGCCCGACGGGCGTGTGGTCGTCGTGGTCCTCGCAGACGGTGAGGCCGTCGCCGTCGGCGTCTTCGGTGCTCCCGGCCGCGCACGCCGCCCACGCGTCGACGAACGCATGACGGTTGGTCACCCAATCCCCGATGCGTACGACCATCTGGGCCCGCTCCTGGTCGCCCCAGGTCGCCATCGTGTCCGCCGCCGCCGCCTCGGCGATCTGGGCGTCCCACCGCTCGATCTCCGGCAAGAGCCGGGCCGGGTCCATCGCCGCGTTGAGCTCGCCCACCGCCGCGACGTACGCCGCGCGGTAGCCCGGGTCGGCCAGGACAGTGCGGTAGTGGCTCTGTTGGTACAGGCCGTAGTCCTGGGCGTACCCTTCGATGGGATCGACGTCGTAGGCGGTGATCTCGAGGGTGTCGTCGAAGTCCCACGGGACGAAGATCACCCCCGCCTCGGGGTGCTCGTACAGGTAGAAATTGTGGGCGCAGCACACGTAGCCGTCGTCGTCGCCGAGCACCGTCTCGGCCGCCCAGGCGCGCACCCACTGGCTCACGTCGCCCAACGCCTCCATCTCCGCGACCGTGTCGGCCGCCCAGAACGCCGCGACGGTCGCGGCGTCGGCGGCGTCGCCGTTGGCGGTGGCCTCGGCCCCGTACTTCCACAGCCCACCCCCGGCGTTCTCCTTGCCGAACGCGCGCTCCAGGTACTCGTGGTCGAAGTACTCCAGGTGCCCGTACACCCCGTAGAACTCGCCGTTGACCGACAACGTCGCGTTGTTCGCGCACGCCGCGGGCAGCCCTCCCGCGGTGCGCATCACGTCCCACGAGATGCGGTCCCGCAGCACGCTGGCGTCGTACCAACTCGCGTCGAGCGAGATCTTCCGCAGGCCGTGCCACCGCGCGTCGGGGTCGACCTCGTTGAACGAGATCACCATCTGCAACTTCTCCCCGAACCAGGAGAAGTTCGGGTTCCCCTTCAGCCGCACCATCACCGGCACCGGCTCCCCGGCGTAGACCAGGGTCGCTTCGTGGTAGTCCTTGCGCCCGCTGGAGTAGTCGGCCTCCAGGCGCGCCCACTCGAGGTCGGAGATCTGCAGGTCGTAGGCTGGAAGTACGTCGGCCCCGTAGATCGCGGCGCAGCCGAATTCGTCCTTCGGGGCGTCGCCGGTGTCCGCGCCGGTGTCGGCCGCCGTGTCGCCGGGGAGCGCGGTGGCCGAGTCGCCCGCCGGGTCGCCCGGCCCGATCGGCGCGTCGTCGTCGACGGCGGTACACGCGGCGAGCAGGAGGAACATCGGGCGAACGTGGCCCCGGGCGCGGCGCCTGTCAAGCACCCGAAGGGCGAGGCCAGCGGCCCGTCCCGAGGTCGCGGAGGGTCCGCCCGGCCTCGCGTCGCCAACGGGGCACCCACGACGGGGTGCGAAGCCCGCCGACTCCGTGTAGATTGCCGGCGGAGACGTTCGACGATGCGCCACTTCCTGCTCGCCCCCGCCCTGATGCTCGCCGCCTGCGAGGTCGACTCGGGCTTCTCCGACGGTGGCAACGACATCGCCGACCTCACCGACGGGGCCATCGAGGTGAGCACCACGCGCATCATCATCGACGACGTCGACCTCGGGTTCACCAAGTCGGCCACGTTCACCGTCAAGTCGGTCGGGACCGACAACCTGACCATCTACTCGGCGAAGCTCGTCGCCAACCCCGACGCGGTGTTCACGTTCGAGGAGCGCGCCCAGACCGACATCCTCCCCTCGGAGAGCCAGGACTGGTCGGTCGCGGCCACGCTGCCCGAGGCGGGCATGGTCGAGGGCGCGATCCGCATCGAGTCCAACGACGGCGACCAGGCGCAGCTCTTCATCGAGCTGTGCGCGGTCACCAAGGACTACGCGGAGGCCTGCCCGGCCGACGACGGCGACACCGGCGACACCGGCGGTTCCGACACCGGCGACACGGGCGACACCGCCGGCTCCGACACCGGCGACACGGCCGGCGACACGGCCGGCGACACCGCCAACTGAGGGGTGCCGCGCGCGCCCCTCGACCGGCACGCGCGCAGCGTTTAGGCGCCCGCGTGGGCCCCGACCTCGCCGCACCCGACGCCCCGTGCGCCCACCCCGGCGGTCGTCCGGCCGACCTCGT
>SXOM01000408.1 GCA_005776735.1 Pseudomonadota bacterium | reverse complement strand
GTGCACGACGACCGGCCCGCGATGGACGACGACGACGAGCGGCGGGGCCGGCCCACGGTCCACGTGGTGTACGGTCAGGCCAACGCCATCCTCGCGGGCGACGCGTTGTTGACCGAGGCGTTCGAGCACGTGGCCTACTCCGCGGGCCTGGTGCGCGAGCTCGCGCGCGCGGCGGGCGGCGGCGGCATGGTCGGCGGACAGTACCTCGACATCCGCGGAAAGGTCGACGGGGTCGAGGCGCTCGTGCACCTGCACCGCCTCAAGACCGGCGCGCTCATCCGCGCGGCGGTCCGCATGGGCGGCCTCGCCGGTGGGGCCGACGAAGACCAGCTCGCGGCGCTCACCCGCTACGGCGCGGCGGTGGGCCTGGCGTTCCAGGTCGCCGACGACGTGCTCGACGCCGACCAGGACGCCGACGTGTCCGGGCCGCCGAGTTTCGTGCGCCTGATGGGCGTGGAGCGGGCGCGCGCCGAGGCGCACCGGCTCGCCGCCGAGGCCGTGGTGGCGGCGCGGGAGCTGCCGAACCCGGGTGCGCTGGTAGGGCTCGCACACTTCACGGTCGAGCGCACGTTCTAGGTGGCCGAGCGGCTCGACCTGGAGTTGGTGCGCCGGGGGCTCGCCCCGTCCCGCGAGCGTGCGCAGGCCGAGATCCGCTCGGGCAACGTGCTGGTCGCCGAACGGGTGGTCGACAAGCCCGGCCAGAAGGTCGACGCGGCGTTGCCCATCCGCCTGCGCGAAGCGGCCTTGCGGTACGTGTCGCGTGGCGGGCTGAAGCTCGAGGCCGCCCTCGACCAGTTCGGGGTCGTGCCGTCCGGGTGGGTGTGCGCCGACTTCGGCGCGTCCACCGGGGGCTTCACCGACTGCCTGCTCCAGCGGGGTGCGGCGCGGGTGTACGCGATCGACGTCGGGTACGGTCAACTCGCGTGGACGTTGCGCCAGGATGAGCGGGTGGTCGTGATGGAGCGCACCAACGCCCGCCACCTCGGCACCCTGCCCGAGCCGGTCCGGCTGGTGGTCGGCGACCTCTCGTTCATCTCGTTGCGGCTCATCCTGCCTTCGGTCGCGGCCGTGCTCGCGCCGGGCGGCGAGGCGGTGGTGCTCGTGAAGCCGCAGTTCGAGGTCGGGCGGGAACACATCGGGAAGGGCGGCCTGGTGCGCGACGAGGCCGCGCGGGTGCGGGCCCTGCGCGAGGTGGCCGAGGCGGCCGGGGCGACGGGGATGCGCGTGATGGGGGAGATGGAGAGCCCCGTGCCGGGCGCCAAGGCGGGCAACCGGGAATGGCTGCTGCACCTCGGGCGGGAGCCCGTGCTACGTTGAGGGGTGGAGTGTCCATGACGCGTACGCCTTCGCTGCTCCTCCTGCTGGCCGGTGCCGCGGGTTGCACCTGGATCGACGACGCCGAGCGGGAGTCACGCGCAGGCCAGGTCGACGACGACGGCGACGGCGTCCGGGCCTCGTTGGACTGCGACGAGGCCGATCCCGACATCTCGCCCGACGAGCCGGAGATCTGGTACGACGGGATCGACGGCGACTGCGGCCGCGAAGACGACTACGACCAGGACGGCGACGGGTACGTCCCGGTCGAGTTCGTGGGCCTGACCACGCTCAAGGTGCAGGGCTCGGGCCAGCTCGAGGGGGGCGACTGCGACGACCAGGACCCGATGGTGTCCCCCCAGCAGAAGGACCAGTGGTACGACGGCATCGACCGCGCGTGCGACGGGGGCGACGACTACGACCAGGACGGCGACGGGTTCGTCCCCGATGCGTACGTGGGGCTGGTCACGATGTACGTCGGCACCTCGGGCATGCTCCCGGGCGGCGACTGCGACGACGAGAACAGCGCCATCCGGCCCGACGCGGTCGAGTCCTGGTACGACGGGCTGGACAGCGACTGTGGCGGCGAGAACGACTACGACCAGGACGGCGACGGGTTCGTCCCCGACGAGTGGTTCGAGGTCGCGGGCGGCCTGCCCAGCGGCGACTGTGACGACGGCGACGCCGCCATCAGTCCGGCCGCCGCCGAGGGCTGGTACGACGGCATCGACGGGGCCTGCGACGGGGGCGACGACTACGACCAGGACGGCGACGGCTACGTCCGCACGGTCGACCTCGGCAAGGAGACCGAAGGTGTGGCCGGCACCGGGAGCCTGCCCGGCGGCGACTGCGACGACGCCAACGAAGCGGCGCACCCCTACGCCAACGAGTCCTACGGCGACACGGTCGATCGCGACTGCGACGGCGGGCGCGACAGCCTGCGCCTGCGCGGGGTCGACGGGTTCACCTGGCTCAACCCGAACACGCCCGTGCTCGTCGAGGCGGGCACCAAGGTGTACCTGTCGGTGGCGGTCGAGCAGGTGCGTACCCCGTCGTCCAACTGGTTCGACAGCGGCGTCGCGATGACGTGGGACCTCGGCTACGTCCAGAACGACGCGAGCGTCGTGGGCGAGTTCGCGTGGGCCAAGAGCGCGACCGACACCAACTTCGACGTGGGCACCGCGCACGCCTTCCGCGTGGTCGACGAGACGCTGATCGGCGTGATCGGCCGGGTGGGGACCAACTTCCGCGCGTTGGCGGTCGAGGCCTACCCGCTGGACACGAGCACCGGCGGCCAGGCCACCGCGCAGTCTGCGGCCCCGGACGACGCGTTCGAGCAGGCCGACGTGCACATGGACGCCGCAGGGCGCATCTTCGGTGTGGGCTGCGACAGCGGCGCCAACGGCGTCTTCACCTACATGCGGATCGACGACATCGCGACGAGCTCCAGCGCGTCGGTCCACGCCAACGAGACCGAGGGCACCGGGGCGGGCGCGGACTGCGAGTTCGTCGACGGCGCCGAGCTCTCGGTGGTGCTCGCGAGCTCGAGCGACCTGGTCGACGTCACCTTCGACGCCGACTCGTCGGCCCCGAGCTTCACCTACACCGACCAGGGGTCGGGCTGGGTCACCGGCGACGTCGACGCGGCGCGCGGCACCGCGCCCGAGGTCATCAGCCTCCCGGCGCTGCACGCGGTGTACGTCGAGGGGAGCGGCATCTCCGCCTTCGTCGGGCAGGCGATGGACGAGCCCGCGTCGGCGAGCGCCATCCAGCTCCCCACCGGCGACTACCTCATCGGCTGGGTCAACGCCGACGGCACGGCGCGCCTCGCGCTCGGCGACGACGCGTCGGGCTTCGCCTACATCGACCTGGAGTTCGACGGCGCCGCCACCGGCATCGCCCTGTGGGCCGACGCCGACAACGGCATGGTCGCGATCACCACCGCCGACGAGGTCGCGGTGGGCATCTACGACTGGTAGTCAGGGGTCGAGCGCCACGCCGTCGTCGCCGGCGGGCGCGCCGTCGCCGTAGATGTAGAGCTCGCGGCGGGTGCGCAGGCCCGCACGGTCCTCGGCGACCACCACCACGCGGTTGGTGCCGGAGACGATCGGGACCGCCACGGTCAGCGCCGCCCGCCGGCCCACGTCGCCGCGCCAGAGCACCTTGCCCTCTTCCCAGGCCACGCTCGCGTCCCATCGGGAGCGGTCCACGCGCTCGGGCCCGGCCCACACCACGATCTGCGCGATGCCGTCGAGGTCCTGGAGCTGCACGTGCACGTTGGCCGTGCCCGGAGGCTGGCGGGGCCGGGGGGGCGTGACCACCACGGTCGGGGCGTCCAGGCGCACGGCCTCGCCGGAGGTGGGCAGGCTGAACTCCCACCGCGCCAGGTCGGCGTAGCCGTCGGCGCGGACATCCAAACGCAGGTCGAGCGCTTCGGCGGTGCCGGCGGCGAGGCCCTGGCGCACGGTCACCGTGGAGCCGGGCGCGAGGGTGTGGGTGTGGTCGGCGGGTGCGTCGAGGTCGACGCCGGGCAGGTCGGGGAACGGGATGCTGACGCGCACGCCGCCGAGCGCGACCTCGCCGCGGTTGTGGAGCTCGACCTCGACGCCGCCGCCGGCCACCCGGGCGACCGCCGACACGGCGGCGGGGGGGCCCCCCTCGACGGCGAAGACCTCGTCGAAGACGGGGCTCGGGGGGCAGCCGTCGCACTCGAGCACGCCCACGAGCCGGTCGGCGCGGGTGGGGCTGGTGGCGGAGGGGGTGAGGTGGGTGCGCACGGTCCGCGTGGCGCCGGCGGCCAGCGCCCCGAGCGGCACCACGAGGTCGTCGAGGTCCGGGTTGACGGTGCGCAGGCGGATGGCGGCGCGGTGCAGGGCCGGCCCGCGGTTCTTGACCTCGAAGGTCAACTCCGCGCGCTCGCCCGCGCGAGGCGGGGCGTGCGGCGCCAGCACCACCTCGACATCGGCGACCGTGCCGCGCGCGGGCGCCGCGCTCCAGTCGAGGCTCTCGCCCGCCAACGCATCGGCCACGCGCGAAGCCTGGATGGCCGTGAGGCTCTCCAGGAGGGACGACTGCGCGTCGAGCAGGCCCTGGCGGGTCGGGGTGGCGCCGACGCTCAGGAGCGCCGCGGCGAGCTCCAAGGGGTCGTCGCGCTCGGACAGCCGGCCGAGGTCGGGGTAGGTGACCAGCGGGGTGGCGGCGCCGAGCCGGGCGCGGACCTTCTGGGCGTCCGGGTACCAGAAACGTTGGGTGCCCGCCTCGATCGGGTAGGTGGCGAGGTCGGGCACCAGGCCCACCTCGTTGACCCGCGTGTCGTCGGCCAGGCGGTACTCCGCGACGGTGAGCTTGAGCTTGAGCCCCTCGGCGAGCTCGTACAACGTCTGCACGGTGCCCTTGCCGAAGGTGACCTCGCCCAGGATCACCGCGCGGTCGAGCCGGGCGAGCGCGCCGGCGAGGATCTCTGCCCCCGACGCCGTCTCGTGGTCGACGAGGACGACGACCGCCGGCAGCGCCGCCCGCGCGTCGGCGTGTCCGTCGTAGCTGCGCATCAACCCGGGCACCTTCTCCCCGTCGCGCCCGGCGGTGGTGACGATGCGCCCCGCGTCGACGAAGACGTCGGCGGCCCGGGCCGACTGCTGCAACGAACCGCCGGTGTTCCCGCGCAGGTCGAGCACCAGGCCCCGGTCCAGGAGGCCCTGGCCGCGCAGCTCCCCCAGCACCCGCTCGAGGTTCGGGAGCGTCTGCTCCGAGAAGTGGTCGATCTCCACCACGCCGACGCCGCGCGGACCGGCCTCGCCGCGCACGTTGGGGATGGCGATCTCCGCGCGCTCGAGCTCGACCTCGAAGGCGGTGCCGTCACGCTCCACCGTGAGGTGGACCCGCGTGCCCGCCCGCCCGCGGATGTGACCGGTCGCGTCGGTGGGCGTCATGCCGTCGGTGCGGATGCCCTCGATCTTCACCACGACGTCGTCGTTGCGGAGCCCCGCGCGCGCCGCCGGACCGTTGGCGTACACCTCGACGATGTGCAGGCGCCGGTCGACCAGCCGCAGGGTGACGCCGATGCCGCTGAGCGTGCCGCTCAGGCGCTCGTCGAACCGCTCGAGCCCTTCGCCCGCCAGGACGACCGTGTGCCGGTCGAGCGTGCTCAGCGCCCCCTTGAGCAGCTCGGCGCGCAGGTCGACCCGCGCGTCGAGCTCGACGCCGCTGGCGACGACGGCGTCTTCGAGCTGGGCCAGCGCGCTCGGGAGGTCCCCGCGGTAGGCGACGTTCCACGTGCGGCCGCCGACCCGCACCCGCGCGGCGGCCTCGTTGGCCTCGACCAGCACCGGGTCGACCCGCTGCTCGAGGCGCTCCGCCGCCGCGCGGAACATCCGCGCATGGTCGATACGTTCGGGCCACAGGTAGTGTTCGTCCACCAGGCGCAACGCCGAGCGGTACACGCCGACGTCGCCGGCGAGCGCGGCGGACAGTAGCCACATCCACATCCCTGCCCCGGTATCTCGCCGCGGGGTGGGATAGGGCCGAGCCATGGCGCGTCCCCCCCGCGAGGAGCTTCGCCTGCCCGGCCTCACCTTGGACCTCGGGCGGGCCCGTCGCCTCGGCCACGGCGAGGTGGTCTTCGGCGAAGGCAAAGCGCCCGAGGCGCTCGCGGCGGCGCTCGGCGCCCTGCACGCGGAGACCGGGTTCGCCTTCGCGACGCGCGTCGACGCGGCGAAGGCCGCGGCGACCGCCGTGCTGCTCCCGGGGGTGGTCCACGACGCCGAGGCTCGCGTGCTCCGGTATGGGGAGCCGCCGGCCCCCCGCGGCCGCGTCTGCGTGCTCAGCGCCGGCACCTCCGATGCGCCGGTGGCGGCCGAAGCGGCGGCGGTCGCGCGTTGCCTGGGCCTGGGCGTCACCCAGGTCGAGGACGTCGGCGTCGCCGGCCTGCACCGCCTCCTCGCCCGCGAGGCCGAGGTCGGCGCCGCCGACGTGCTCGTGGTGGTCGCCGGGATGGACGGCGCGTTGCCCTCGGTGGTGGCGGGCTTGTGGCCGCAGCCGGTGGTCGCGGTCCCGACCAGCGTCGGGTACGGGGCCGCGTTCGGTGGCCTGGCGCCGCTGTTGACGATGCTGAACGCGTGCGCGCCGGGGGTGGTGGTGGTGAACATCGACAACGGGTTCGGCGCCGCCTACGCCGCGGCGCGGCTGGTGGGGGGGCGCTCGTGAGCGTGCTGTGGGTCGATCCGGTCGGGGGCCTCGCCGGCGACATGCTCGTGGCCGCCCTCGTCGACGCCGGGGTTCCCTACGCCGCGATCGGCGAGGCGCTGGCCGGTCTCGGGCTGCCCGGGTGGCAGGCGCGGCTCGAGCGGGTGTGGCGGGGGCCGTTCTCGGCCACCCGGTTCGTGGTCGAGCTGGACGGGCCGGTGGCGGGCCAGGGTCACGACCACGCGCATGGCCACCTCGACGGCCACGACCACACCCACGATCACGGCGACTCCGGCGCGCCGCTCGGCCGCACGCGGCGCTGGTCGGAGCTCCGGGCGCGGCTCGAAGCGTCGGCGTTGGCGCCGGGGGTGCTCCTTCGGGTGCTGGCCGTCTTCGAGGTCCTCGCGCGGGCCGAGGGGCGTGTGCATGGGGTGCCGCCGGAGTCGGTGAGCTTCCACGAGGTCGGCGCCGTCGACTCGATCGTCGACATCGTCGCGGTGTGTGTCGCGCTCGAGTGGCTCGGCGTCGAGGCGCTCGTGGTGGGGCCGATCCCGCTCGGCCAGGGGCACGTGCTCGGCGAGCACGGGTGGATTCCGCTCCCCGCGCCGGCCACGCTCGAGCTGTTGCGGGGGTTCGACGTGGAGGGGCGGGCGTGGCGCGGCGAGACGGTCACGCCCACGGGCGCGGCGGTGGTCGCGGCGTTCGGACGTTCGGGGCCCATGCCGCCGATGCGCCCCGAGCACATCGGGGTCGGTGCCGGGACGTGGGACCCGGCGAGCCATCCGAACGTGGTCCGGGTGGTGGTCGGCCACGGCGAAGCGGGTGCGCCCACCCAGGTCGTCGAGCTGCGGGCGGAGCTCGACGCGCTGCACCCGGAGCTGGTGCCTGCGCTCCTGGACGCCTGCTTCGCCGCCGGGGCGCTCGAGGCCAACGTCGCGCCGATCGTGATGAAGAAGGGGCGCCCGGGCTGGCGTGTGACGGCGCTGGCCGCCCCAGGTGCGCGCGCCGCCGTGGGCGAGGCGCTCCTGCGCAACGGGGCCACGCTCGGCTACCGCTGGACCGCGGCTGAGCGCGAGGTGCTCGGGCGACGGTTCGTCGAGGTGTCCACGCCGTTCGGTCCGATCCCGATGAAGCTCGGCGAGCGCGACGGCGTCGTGCTGCACGCGGCACCCGAGTACGTCTGCTGTACCGACGCCGCCACCGCCGCGGGGGTGCCCGTGGTGGAGGTGGTGGCCGCGGCCTGGGCGGCCTGGGGCCGCTCGGGCGGCTGACGGGGAGGCCGGAGGCCGGAGGCGGGCGGGTGCGCCGCGCACGGCCCGGCGCTCGCGCCGCGACGTGCGCCGCGATGCGCGCCGCGATGCGCGCCCGCACCTGCTCGCTTCGGGACGGTCGCGGCGCATCGCCCTCTGGTGCTCCCGGCCGAACTGAGGGGTCGTTCGGAGCGGGGCGATCGGAGCGGCCGTATTCGTGCATACTGGGCCCGTGTTCGACGACCCAGCTCGCGTACTGGCCGCCCTCCTGGACATGTTGCCGCAGCCCGTGCTGTTCGCCGACGTGCGCGGGCGGGTCGTGCATGGGAACCCGGCGGCGTGCGCGCTGTTGGGGTACCCGCTGCTCGAGGTGCGCTCGCTCCTGCACGTGAGCGACATCTACCACCGAGCCGAAGACGCCCGACGGGTGCTGCACGCGGCGAAGGAGGGCACCGACGAGCACTCCCCGGCGGTGGACGTGATGCTGCGGGCGCGCAGTGGCGAGCTGGTCTCGGCCCGCATCCGCGTGCGGGTGTACCGCGCTGCCGACGGTGCGGTCCTCGGGACGATCGGCGTGGTCGAGGACCAGCGCGAGGTCGCGGACCTGACGCGCCGCCTCGAAGAGGCCGCGAACCAGGTCGTGGCGAGCGAGAAGCGGGCGGCGGTGGTGGCGTTGGCGTCGAAGTCCGCGCACGACCTCAGCCAGCCGTTGATGGCGGCGATGGGCAACCTCGAGCTGCTGCTCCTGCAGCCGGGCCTCGACAACAAGGTGGCGGCGAAGCTGGAGCGGGCCTACGAGCAGCTCGAGCGCATCCGGGCGATCGTCTCCGACTTCGTGCGCATGACCGGGGTCCGCACCGGCGCGTAGACCTTGCCCCGCAGGGCGGGGCGGGCTAACCGCGGCGCGCCGCCGGGGGGTTCTCTTCGGGCGGACGTCCACGCCGGGCTCACGTGCCTCCCCGTGGTGCCGCCCAATCCAGGGTGGCCGGGAGGTTCCGCCGGCGGTCGCACAACCACGAAGCCAAGGAAGTCCCATGTCTGTCTCTCTTCGCGATCTGCTCGACGCCGGCGTCCACTTCGGTCACCAGACCCGCCGCTGGCACCCCCGCATGAAGCCGTTCATCTACGGGCAGAAGAACGGGGTCCACATCATCGACATCCAGCAGACGGCTGGCAAGCTGCTCGAGGCCACCCGCTACGTGCAGTCGCTCACCGCCCGCGGCCAGTACGTGTTGTTAGTCGGCACCAAGCGCGCCGCGCGCGACATCATCGCCGAAG
>SXOM01000407.1 GCA_005776735.1 Pseudomonadota bacterium | reverse complement strand
TACCGCCGGGACGGCCTACGTCTTCTTCGACCCCGTGGCCCGCGGATCGCGCGGTGTCGCCGACGCCGACCTCGCCCTGGCGGGAGCCGGCTGCGACTCGGAGGGCACCGCCGTCGTCGCGTCGCTCGACCTCAACGGCGACGAGGCGTCCGACCTCGTGGTGACGGGACGTATGGGCAATGCAGGCGAGGCCTGGTTGCTCTACGGTTCCCCCTAGCCGCCGGCCCCCGCCCCCGCCCTCGCGGGCCGCGCGGCTCCCTGCGCCCAAACCCCGGAGTCCGCGCTCGCGGGGCGTGGCCCACGCGGATAGCTTGCCGCGCTCTCTCCGAGGTCCTGCATGCCGCGCCGTACTCCCTTCCACGAATACCACCGGGATGCCGGTGCCAAGCTCATCGACTTCGGCGGCTGGGAGATGCCGGTGCAGTACCAGGGCATCCTCGCCGAACACGCGGCGTGCCGCAACGCGGTGGGCTGTTTCGACGTGTCGCACATGGGCGAGGTCCGGTTCCGCGGGCCCCAGGCGCTCCGCGCGGTCAACCACCTCGTCACCAACGACGTCAGCAAGCTGGCGATCGACCAGGCGATGTACACGGCGATGTGCAACGACCACGGCGGCATCGTCGACGACCTCATCGTCTACAAGCTCGGCGAAGAGGACATCCTCATCTGCGTCAACGCCGCCAACCGGGAAAAGGACTACGGCTGGATGAAGGCGCACAACCCCTTCGGCGCCGACATCACCAACGAGTCGGAGCAGTGGGCCCAGCTCGCGATCCAGGGCCGCCACGCCATCGCCCTCGGTGAGGAGCTCCTCGGCCGCAGCCTCGCCGACGTGAAGAACTACTGGTTCACCCGTGGTTCCTTCGCGGGTGTCGAGGGCTGCATCGTCGCGCGCACCGGGTACACCGGCGAGGACGGGTTCGAGGTGTTCCTGCCCGCCGGCGCGGCCGACATCGTGTGGAACGCGGTCCACGGCCAGGGCGCGAAGTTCGGCCTCGCCGACATCGGGCTCGGCGCCCGCGACACGCTGCGCCTCGAGATGAAGTACTGCCTCTACGGCAACGACATCACCGACGACACCACGCCGCTCGAGGCGGGCCTCGGCTGGGTCACCAAGCTCGACAAGGGCGACTTCATCGGCCGCGACCCGCTGGTCAAGCAGCGTGACAGTGGGGTGCCCCGGCGGCTCGTGGGGCTCGAGGTGGCCGATCGCATCCCCCGTCAGCACTGCGCGGTCGTCCACGGCGGCCAGGTCGTCGGCGAGGTCACCAGCGGCACCCGCTCGCCGAGCCTCGGCAAGAACCTCGCCATCGCCTACGTGCCCGCCGCGCTCAGCAAGGCCGGCACGGCCCTGGAGATCGACGTGCGCGGAAAGCCCGCGGCGGCCCAGGTGGTCAAGACCCCGTTCTACACCCGTCCCTACTGATCCTGGAGTTCAATCATGGCTTATCCGAACGATCGCAAGTACAGCACCGACCACGAATGGGTCCGGGTCGACGGCAACGTCGGCACCGTGGGCATCAGCCACCACGCGCAGGACGCCCTCGGCGAGATCGTCCACGTCGAGCTCCCCGCGGTGGGCAAGGTCGTGAAGAAGGGCGACGGCGTGGCCGAGGTCGAGTCGGTCAAGGCCGTCTCCGACGTCTACACCCCGGTCAGCGGCAAGGTGGTCGCGGTCAACGACGGGCTCGACGGCAACGAGGGCACGGTCAACAGCGATCCGCACGAAGCGGGCTGGCTGTTCAAGGTCGAGCTCAGCGACGCCGGCGAGCTGGCGGGCCTGATGGACGCCGGGGCCTACGGCGACCACGCGGGCAACGACTTCTGAGCCGCGACCGGGGCGGGGGTGGGCGGCGCCTGGGGCCCGTCCGCTCCCCGCGCCGAGGCGGGACGGCGCCGCGCGCCCAGGCCGAAGGTCGGCGGGGCGCGCAGGTCGTCGTCGACCTCAGAGCTCGCGGAGCACCTCCGGCAAGGACGCGCCGACACACGCGGCCATCGCCCGGTTGCCGGCGGTGGTCAGGTGCAGGCCGTCGCGGACGTACAGCGGCGCGTCGAGCACGGCGCGGCCGCGCTCGGCGAGGCAGGCGGCGGTGTCCACCATCGGAACCTCCTGCGCCCGTGCCTCCCCGCGCAGCGCGTCGTTCACCAGCGTCGCCAACCACGCGCTCTGGCCGGAGTCGTCTACACCCTCGGTGGCGGCGCCGTAGGTGAGCACCGCGACGCCGACCTTCCCCGGGGCGCGCAACTGGGCGGCGGCGGCGACCCCCTGGCGCACCTTCGTACGGCACGCCGCCAGGGCTCCGGGGAACGGGGAGGGGAGGTCGCTGTGCCCGGCAGTCGGGCGCACGCGCAAGACCACCTGCGTGAGCACACGGTAGGTCACCAGGTGGGACAGCCCGTCGCGTAGGACACTCGCGAGCGCGCCGACAGGGACCTCGCGGTCGGTGCGGAGGTGGGCGCAGTCGTTGATCCCCGCGAGAAACAGGACCACGGTGGGGGTCGGCGGCGGCGGGCGCTCGGCCAGCCAGGCGTGCGCCCTCCGAAACGCGGCGTCGGCGGCGCTGCCGGGGAGTCCGAGGTTCTCGACTTCGACGCCCGCCAAGGCGTCCGCCTCGGCGAGCACGCGCGGCCACGCCGACTCGGGGCCGGCCGGAAAGCCCCAGGTGACGGAGTCGCCCGCGCACGCCAGCCGCAGGCCGCGGGCGACGTCCGGCGCAGGGATCGAAGCGAGCGCCCGGCGCTCGGCCCAGGCGCCGGGCAGCCGGGCCAGGGCCTCGGCGGCACCGAACAGTCCGACCGAGGTCGCCAGGGCGTAGCCGAGACGCCGCGCGCTCACCGCCGGATCGCCAGCACGCGAGACACCTCGGCGGCCAGCGACCGCAGGTCGAACGGCTTGCGGAGGCGGCCGTCGAAGCCCCACGCCCCGGGGTCGGCCAGGGCGCCCTCCTTGCCGTAGCCGCTGCATACGATGGCGCGCAGGTGTGGGTCGCGGTCGCGGAGGTGGGGGAGCGCCTCGGCACCGCCCATGCCGCCGGGGATGCTCAGGTCCAGCAGCACCAGCCCGTAGGGCAGCCCCTCCGCGATCGCGCGCTCGACGGCGGTGATGGCCGCGGTCCCCTCGGCGACCGCGTCGGCGTGGTGGCCGAGCTTGGCGACCATCGCGGCGGTCACCTCGCGCAGGTCGGGATCGTCGTCCAACAAGAGCACGCGGACCCCCGGACGGGGTGTGGCGTCGGCGGTGGGCGAGACGCTCGGCTGGGGGCCGGCCGGAATCCACAGGGTGAACGTGGCGCCGCCCTCGGGGCCCGAGCGCGCCTCGAGGTTCCCGTGGTGCTTCCGGACCACCGCGAACGCCACGGCGAGGCCGAGCCCGGACGCGCCGGGGCGCGTGGTGAAGAACGGGTCGAAGAGGTGACGCTCGACCTCGGGGGTGAACCCGGGGCCGTCGTCGGACACGCGGATCTCGACGTACGGACCCCGGGTGAGGCCGCTCGGGCTCCCGGTCACGTTCTGGGCCTCGACCCGGATGTGACCCCGACGCGCGGTGGCCTCCACCGCGTTCTTCACGAGGTTCTGGATGACCTGCCCGAACTGGTCGGCGTCGATGGGGGCGGTCCACAGGTCGTCGGGGAGGGCGAGGTCCAGCTCCACTTCGGAGCCGCGCACCGGGAGGAGGGCGGCGTCGCGCAGCACCGTGCGCAGGTCGTTGGCGTCGCGCACGGGCGCCCCGCCCTTGGCGAACGTGACGAGCTGCTGCGTGAGGCCGCGCGCGCGGTTCACGGCCAGCTCGGCCCGCTCCAGCCGGGCCTGGGCTTCGGAGTCGGCCGGGATGACCTGCCGGGCGAGCGAGACGTAGCCGAGCACCCCCCCGAGCAGGTTGTTGAAGTCGTGCGCGATGCCCGACGCCAGGACCTGAACGGTCTCGAGCTTCTGGGCGCGGACGAGCTGGTCTTCGTAGCGCCGGGCCTCCCGCGCGTCGCGGAGCAGGAGCACCACCCCCGCCCCGCCCGCCAACGGCGCCGCCCGCAGCTCGACGGGGACGGACTGGCCGCCGCGGACCAGGAGCAGGCGGTCCTCGGTGAAGGTGGTGCGCCCGGCGGCCAGCACGGCCTGCACGGGGTCGGCCGCCCGCTGCCCGTCGATCTCCCGCACCAGCGGCGCCACCTCCGAGAACGGGCGCCCGACCAGGGCGCTCGCCGGCTCCCCGAGCAGCACCTCGGCGCCGCGGTTGCCGTGGACGAGGTTGCCGCGGGCGTCGGTCGCGACCACCGCGTCGTCGATGGCGCCGAGGATCGCGTCGAGCTGCGCGTGTTCGCGCCGTTCGCCGTCGCGCGTGGTGGCCAACAACGACAACAACTCCTGGACCTTGGCCTCGAGCTCGTCGAACTCGTCGGCGCGGCGGGCCGCGTCGGGGGCGAGCGCGAGGTTGTCGAAGGTCAGGCGCGACACACGGCGCGCCAACGACTCGAGCGGCCGGATCGTCACGGCCCGGAGGAGGAACGCCGACGCCAACGTGAGCACGAAGGTCGCCGTCGCGAAGACCGTGTACTCCCCCACCAGCTCGCGTGCGTTCTCCCCGACGATCACGCCGACACGGTCGGCGCGGCTGAGCGCGGCGGACGTGGGGACCACCAGCACCAGCCCCCACCCCGGCGTCTGCAGCGGCGCGTGGGCGACCAGGTGCTCCACCCCGCCCACGGTCATGTCCTGGAGCCCGGCCGGGCCGAGCGCGGTGCGCGCCAGGGCCCCCCAGCCGGCGTCGGGCGCCGTCGAGAGGCGGCCGCGCTGGAGCGCTTCTTCGCGCGCGGGCGTCCACGTCTGGTCCTCGGGCAGGCGCATCGCTTCGCGCAGGGCGGTCTGCCACTCGGCGTCCCACCCGAGCGCGTCCACCCCCGCGGGTGTGGTGGCGATGACCTCGCCGCTGGGGCCCAGCAGCAGCGGATACCCGGGGAGACC
Source organism: Pseudomonadota bacterium (assembly GCA_005776735.1). Lineage (GTDB taxonomy): Bacteria > Myxococcota_A > UBA796 > UBA796 > SXON01 > SXON01. The sequence goes on along the minus strand of SXOM01000407.1, from coordinate 1,145 downwards.
AAGGTCCAACGTGGAGACCTCGTTGGTGATCGTGGCCAGCAACAAGTCTGCGCCCGCCGTGCCCTGGAACCCGCCGTCGGCGTACAAGGGGTAGATGACCGAGGTCATCCACACCCCCTTGAACCGGTCGAGGTAGGGGTCGGTCCACCGTGGGCCATGGTCGGGGTTCACGTCGGGGGCGCCCAGGCGCACATAGTCGAGCGCCGACTCGTCGAGGTCGAGGATCGCCGGGTTCTCCCGGATCCACGTCTCGTAGTCGTAGGGCGGCCACACCGTGCCGACGCCGGTGGTGGTGACGATCCACACGAGGTCGAGCCGCTCGCCGTATCGACCCCCGATGCGCTCGAGGTGCGGCGCGAGCTGGGCGAGGCGGTGCAGCGCCCGGGTCGTCGCCCGCAGGGCCGCGGCGTCGGTGCGCAGGCGCGCGAGGACCGGGCGGGGCACCCACGAAGAGAGCGAGCCGCGGTGTTCGAAGTCACCGAAGGTGCCGTGGACGGGGTGGACGAACCCGTACGCGGGGAGGCCCCCCGTTTCCCGCCCCTCGTACGAACGAGCAAGCTGAGATGTGTTCGGCGTGCCCGTAGGTTCCGCCCGGCCGTACGCCTCGGCGACGTGGGTGACGTCGAGCTGCACCAGCGCCAGGTGGGCGTCGATGCGCTGGGCGGCATGTTCGCTCAGCGCGGCGAGGCGCTCCCGCTCCGCCGAGAGGCTGATGCGCCCCGCTTCGGCGGTGGCGCTGGCCTCGGCGCGGGTCAGCGCGCTCCAGCCGAACCACGACATCGCCATGGCGGGGAGCACGAACGCGGACGCGGTCACCACGGCGAAGGTGCGGGACAAGCGCATCGTCAGCCCGGTCCGTCGGCGGGGTCGAGCACCACGAGGGCCACGCCGGGCGCGGCGGTGGCGCCGACCACGGCGTGCACGGCGCGGATGCGCCCCGCGTGGGGGGCGCGCAGGACCACCTCGGTCTTCATCGCGCCGAGCACCACCAGGGGTTGGCCGGGCTCCACCGCGTCGCCCACGGCGACGAGCACCCGCAGGACGGTGCACGGGATGGGCGGGCTCAGCGTGCCCGGTGCCGCGGTGCCGGGGCGGGCGGCGACCCGGACCGTCGCCGCGTCCAGCCCGACGCCGGCACGGCCGCC
>SXOM01000406.1 GCA_005776735.1 Pseudomonadota bacterium | reverse complement strand
CGGCGGCGAGCTGGCGCAGTCGCGGCTCCGCGGCGGCAAAAGCCGACCGCGCGCGGCGCACGAACCGCACCCGCCCCCAGTCGTCCTCGTCGTGGAGGACCTGGGCCGCGGCGGCGACGCCCGCCTCGCCCCAGAGGCGCGTGGTGTGCGGAAAGCCCGACACGAGCGCTTCGCCGAGCGAGCCCGGTGCACGGTCGACCCCCGGCACCGCGTACCCGACCGCGAACACGTCCTGGACCGCGGGGAGCTCGTAGGCGGCCGCGACCTCGGCGTAGCCGTGGACGAGCCCCTCGACGCGCCGATCGCGCGCCGCTTCGGTGAGCACCCCGTCGAGCGCGGCGCCCGCCTCGCCGTCGACCAGGGCGGCGACCTGCGTGACCCGCTGGGCGGCGTCCTGCAGCACCCAGTCCGCGGCGCCGCCCGACCAACGGGCGAGCGCGGCGCCCTCGACGATCGCGGCCGCCACCTCCTGTACGCGCGCGACGAGCGCCGCGAACGAAGCGTGGTGGCCCTCTCCGGGGCGCACGAAGGTCGTGAGCCAGCGCCGCGAGCGGGCGTCGTCCAGGCGCGGCGCGTGCGCCGAGGCCCAGGCCAGGCCGTCGCTGCACAGGTCGACCCGCCGCCACGGCGTCGGCACCGGCGCGCCCACGCGCAGGCTCTCCCCCGCCGCGGCGAGCTCGCGCTCCAGGAACCGCCACCCGTCCGCGATCCGCACCGCATCGTGTGCGTCGGGCGGGCGCGGCCCCGCCGCGGCGGCGGCTTCGCACGCGGCGCAGTAGGTCGCCCCCCACGCGTCCACCTCGTCGTGCACCGGGCAGCGGCGGCGCCCGGCTTCGTCGAAGAAGTACCAGAGCGCGACCGGGAGCGCTTCGGCCACCCGCGCGCACGTGGCGAGCTCGAGGCGCGTGATCCCCGGCCACCACGCCCACCCCCCCAGCTTGTGCGCGAGCTCGTGCGCGGTCCACGCGGCGCGCTGGCCGGGGTGGTAGCTGCCCACCATCCGGTCCAGCCGGAAGTGGCGGAACTTGGTCTCGGCGAGCACGCCGGCCTCCCAGGGCCGCACCTCGCCCAGGTCGGGGCGGTCGGGCAGCTCCCACGCCGGGGGCAGGTCCACCCACGCGGTGTGCTCGAAGTGCCCGAGGAACAAGGCGCTTTCGCGGGCCAGGGCGAACGTGCGGGCGCCCGCGACGGTGGCGGCCGCTTCGGCGGCGTGGACGGCGGTGAGCTCGGGGCCGAGGCGCATCGCGCGAACGCTAATCGTCCGGCCCCCCTTGCACCCCCCTCGGTCCCTGCGGTACCCGTGGCGAGGAGCGGGAGACCGTCTTGATCGCGCTGCGCCCCGACTTCGCCCTCCCCGAGCACCGCGCGGGGGAGCCGCGCCCCTGGGGGGTGCGCGGGCCGGCCCTGTGGGGGCCGGTGCTGGCCAACGGGTTCGCGCTCCTCGTCGCCCTCGTCGCCACCGCCACCTTGTGGCCCCTCTACGGTCTGTTCCGCCTCCGGTACGCGCGGCCGCCGGTGCTCGCGCGGTGGTCGCAGGTGTGGCGATACCTCGTGCAGACCTGGACCGTGTGCCCCGGCCCGCCGGGGCTCTCCGTCGCGCAGCGCGTGTGGCTCTCCGAGCAGATCGTGTGGAAGGTGGCGCTGTTCCCGGTGGGCGGGCTCGCGTGGCTCGTCGACGAGGTGCTCGACGGGCGCGCGCTCGATGCCGTGCACATCGAACGCCCGATCTTCGAGATCAGCGCCGGGCGCAGCGGGAGCACCCAACTGGCCCGCTACCTCGAAGCGGACCCGGCGCTGGTGGCGCCGAGCCTCCTCCAGTTCTCGTTCCCTTACCGGTGGCTGTGGCGGTTGGTGGGGGCCACGCTCGGCCGGGTGCTCTCGCGGGAGCGGGTCACCGCGCTCTTCGAGCGGGCGCTCCCGGCGGAGTTCCGCGAGCGGCACGAGGGCGACCCCTTCCGCACCGACACCTACGACGCGGCGTTGTACCTCAACCACCTCAACCCGCTCGGCCTGTACCTGGGCGGGGAGTTCGGCGCGGAGGCGTTCAGCACCTCCACGCCGACGCCCCAGTGGGAGGAGGACTTCGTGCGGCTCTTGCAGCGCACCGGGCAGAAGCTCCTGCTCGACGCGCCGGGGCGCCGCCTGTTCGTGAAGGGGCACTTCCTCGCAGCCGCCGACGCCTTGGAGCGGCAGTTCCCCGATGCGCAGTTCCTCACCATGATCCGGCGGCCCGAGGCCCGCTTCCAGAGCGCGATCAACTACCTGCGCGCCAATCCCATCGACATGGCGCTCGGCCCGGTCCCGTGGTCCTGGCTCACCGCCGCGACGCTCCGCTGCGAGATCGCGTACTGCCACCGCGAACGGGCGTGGTTCGGCGTCGGCCGCCCCAACCGCTGCGTGGTCCGGTTCGACGACTACGTGCGCGACCTGCAGGGCACGATGGAGCGTGTGTACCGCGAGTGCATCGGCACCGAGATGCCTCCACACGTGCCCCGCACCCATCCACCCCGACGCCGCCACACCTACCTGCTCGACCGGTCCCTCCCGGACCTCGGCGTGGACCCGGCGGAGCTCCGGGCGGAGCTGGTCGACTACGAGGCGTGGTGCGCCGCGGAGCCGAAAATCCCTCGACCGTGACCCCGCGGTGACACCGCCCCGACCCTGCGAGGGTACAACGCGGCCCCCCCGTGCCCAGGTGTCGTCCGTGAAGTTCGAGCCCATCGCCATCGTCGGAGCCGGCGCCATCATGCCCGCCGCGCTCGACCTGCCCGGCTTCTGGAAGAACATCCTCGAGAAGAAGGACTGTGTCACCGACACGCCGCCCAGCCACTGGCGCATCGAGGACTACTACGACCCCGACCCCAAGGCCCCGGACAAGACCTACGCCAAGCGCGGCGCCTTCCTGCCCGACGTCCCGTTCGACGCGATGGGTTTCGGCGTGCCGCCGAGCATCCTGCCTGCCACCGACACGAGCCAACTGATCGCCCTCATCGTCGCGAAGATGGTGCTCGACGACGTGGGCCGCAGCGGCGAGGACCTCACGCGCACCAGCGTCATCCTCGGCGTCACCGGCGCGCAGGAGCTGCTCGGCAGCCTCGTGAGCCGCCTGCAGCGCCCGGTGTGGGAGCGCAGCCTGCGCCAGCTCGGCTGGGCCGAGGACGAGGTCCAGGCCGCGTGCAAGAAGATCAGCGAACACTACGTGGGCTGGCAGGAGTCCAGCTTCCCCGGCCTGTTGGGCAACGTGGTCGCGGGGCGCATCGCCAACCGGCTCGACGTCGGCATGACCAACTGCGTGACCGACGCCGCGTGCGCCAGCGCGCTCACGGCCGTGCACATGGCGGTCCTGGAGCTCCAGGCCCACCACAGCGACATGGTGATCACCGGCGGGGTGGACACCATGAACGACATCTTCATGTACATGTGCTTCAGCAAGACGCCGGCGCTCTCGCCGACCGGCGACTGCCGCCCGTTCGACGCGTCGGGCGACGGCACGCTCCTGGGCGAGGGCATCGGCATGGTGGCGCT
>SXOM01000405.1 GCA_005776735.1 Pseudomonadota bacterium | reverse complement strand
GTGTCCGAGTTGGAGGTGGTGGCGAGGTGGGCCTGGACATCGGCCGTGGACTTACCGCAAGACATGTTGCCTCCTTGATGGCCCCCACACCGTATACGACGACGACGACGACGACTGCAAGGGGCGGGCCAAGGAATTTTCAAGTTTTGATTTCTGTGGTTTTTTGGAGTATTTGCGTTTCGGGTCGCGACCCGAATCCGTTTCGTGTTCGGCGCGGCACCTTCACCTGCCCTCGCGCGCGCGCCAGAGCTGTGTTGCCGCGCCGCAGCGCCCAGACGGACCGGACCCCGCTCAACCCCCGGCCAGCGCCGCCTCGACACGCGCCGCCAGCTCCCGTCGGCGGTCCGCCAGCTCGAGCGCCACCTGTGGCGAAAACAGGCGCACCCCGATCCCCCGCAGCGCTTCGCGACGCAAGGCGAGGCGCTCGGCGTACACCACGGCCGCCCACCCCGTCAGCGGGCCGAAGATCAACATTCCGAGCGCGGCGAACGACGCCGCACCCGGCCCCGCCGGCGCCGCCACGACCGCCGCGACCCCCGCCCACACCGCGTAGGTGAGCCCGAGCACCGAGAACCCGAGCAACAACTTCACGGTGCCCACGATGTCGACTGCGCCGCCCGCCATGCGCGCGGCGGCCGGACGCACCAGGCGGTAGGGAACCCACGCCAGCACCGCCCCGACGAGCGCCACCGGCGCCACCAGCGCCAACGTGAGCAGCGGCCCCACCTGCGACACCGGCTCCGCCGCCTCCACCGCCAACGGATCGGCCACGCCGACCTCGCGGAGCGCCCGCGCGAACGAACGGACGTCGTCGGCCACCGCCTCGGCGGCCGCGGGGTCGTCGGCGAGGAGCGACCGCCACCGCGCCGCCAGCGCACGCGCACGCGCTTCGCGCGACACCGGGTCGGCCGCCCCGCTCCACGCCGCCACCGCCAGGAGCCCTCGCCACACCGCCGCGTCCTCGGCCTGCAGCACCACCTCGCCCAGCGCGTCGCCCATGCGCCGGGTGAGCGCCTGCACCGCCGCACGGTCGTCGGGATCGCCCGGCTCCACCCGGAGGGGCACGCCGACCGCCACCGTGACGCCCGAGCGAAACACCTCCTTGGCTTCGAAGCACAACCCCACCGGCAACACGGTGACCGGCACGCCCGCGCCGAGCGCGATGCGGGCTGCCCCGGTCTTGAGCGGCTGCAAGGTCGTGGCGTCGTGGGACTTGCCCTCGGGAAACAACGCAAGCCAACCCCCACCCCGCAACAAGGCGTGCGCGCGCCCGAACGTCGCTTCGTTCTGGGCGGTGTCGGCTTCGTGGGCCCGGTACACCGGCAGCGCCCCGAACGCATCGACACAACGGCGGAAGAACAGGTTGTCCCAGAAGGTGCTCTTGGCCAGGAACGCGACCGGCCGCCCGAGCGCGAGGCGGAGCACCAAGGGGTCCAGCAGGCCGTTGGGGTGGTTGGCGACCACCACGACGGGCCCGACCACGGGCACACGCTCCACCCCGCCGACGGCGCGCGTCGGGAAGAACACGCGCACCAGCGACAGCGCCCAGGCCCGGATCAGGCTCGCGAACATCCGCGACCGTTATCCCCGCCCGGCCGCACCCGCTCCGCCGCGCTACATGCAGACGCCGCCGGAGCGCCCATGGCCACCCCGCTCGCCCCCCGCAAGGAGATCTTCGGGTGGGCGATGTTCGACTTCGCGAACAGTTCCTACACCACCGTCATCGTCACCGTGGTGTACTCGGTGGTGTTCCCGAAGCTGATCGTCGGCGATGCCCCGGACTTTCGGCAGGGCAACCTGCTGTGGAGCGTGGCGCTCTCGCTCAGCTACGCGCTGGTGGTCCTCACCGCACCGGTGCTCGGCGCGATCATGGACCACGCGGGCCACCGCAAACGCTGGCTCGCCGGCAGCTGGCTGGTGACCGTCGTGGCCACCGCGGCGTTGTGGTTCGCCACGCCCGAACACGTCTGGCTCGCGGTGCTCCTGGTGGTCCTCTCCAACTTCGGGTTCGCCGTGGGCGAGTCCTTCACCGCCAGCTTCCTTCCCGAGCTCGGCCCTCCCGAATCGCTCGGCAAGATCAGCGGTGCCGCGTGGGGCCTCGGCTACTTCGGCGGGCTGTGCTCCGCCGCCGCCGTCCTCTTCGGCCTGGGCCCGCAGACGGCCGAGAACTTCGAGAACATGCGGCTGGTCGGCCCGGTCACGGCGGCGTTCTTCTTCTTCGGGGCGCTGCCCACGTTCCTCTTGGTCAAAGAGCGGGCCACGCCGCGCCCGTTGCCCCCGGGCACCACCTGGCTCACGCTCGGGTTCCGCCAGCTCCGGGGTACGCTGGGCTCGCTCGGCAGCCTGCGCGACCTGATGATGTTCTTCCTCAGCTTCTTCTTCGCGATGGCGGGGCTCACCATCGTCATCAGCTTCGCGTTCATCTACGGCGACCAGGTGATCGGATGGTCGGCCACCACCCAGACGCTCATGTTCGTGGTCACCCAACTCACGGGTGCCGCCGGCGCGTTGGGCTTCGGCTACGTCCAGTCGCGCATCGGCGACATGCGCACCTACTCGCTCACCCTGTTGGTCTGGACCGCCACCGTCCTGCTCATCGCCTTCGCGGTCCCGCTCTCCACCGCCTTGGGCGTCGAGGCGGAGCACCTGTTCCTCGTCGTCGGGTGTTTCGCCGGCGCTTGTCTTGGTGCAACACAATCGGCCGCCCGCACCCTCGTCGCGCTGATGAGCCCACCCGAGCGGATGGGAGAGTTCTTCGGGGTGTGGGGCCTGTTCGGAAAGCTCGCGTCGATCGTCGGGTTGCTCTCGCTGGGGTTCTTGCAGTCCGCGCTGGGCCTGCAGAACGCGATCCTCGTGTGTGCCGCGTTCTTCCTGGCGGCGTTCGGTGCTACCTTCCTGGTCAGGGGCGACCGGACGGGGGCCGCGCCGCGACCGTCCTGATGGCGGCAGGAGCCAGCGCGCGGCCCGCGGTGCCCGCCCGCCTCGGCCGCCCTCGGGAACGGTCGCGGGGCACCGCCCCTGGGCCTTCAGCCCGCGACCACCTCGACCACCACGAGGTCCCACGCTTCGAGCCCGTCCAGGTCCACGTCGTAGTCCTCGGTCTGCGCCTGCACCTCGCCGTCCAGCGTGGTGGCGCGCACCCGCAGGCTCAGCGGGCCAACGCTCAAGACACCAAGCTCGAAGCGCCACAACGTCCACACGCCAGCGCCGCCGGCGTAGGTGATCTCTGCCGACTCCCAGGTGGCGCCGTTGTCGAGGCTCAGCTCGACGCGTGACACGCCGCGCTCCCCGGCGAAGGCGATGCCCTTGGCCCAAGCACCTCGGGTGGTCAGCGTGTCGCCGTAGGTTGGGGTCACAAACCAACTCTGCACCAGGTACTCGGCGT
>SXOM01000404.1 GCA_005776735.1 Pseudomonadota bacterium | reverse complement strand
GTGGCCACCGTGCGCGTGCACGGCGAACCGCAGGTGGGCGCCACGCTGGTCGCGGGGTCGGACGGGGTGGCGCGGGTCGGGGAAGGGCCGCCCGTGGGGCGGACGCTCGGCGTGGTGGTCGACGGGCGGGTGGAGCTGTTGCTGCGGTCCGGCTGAGCCCGCGCACCGCGCGCGCCGCGGGGCGACTCCCGCCGCCGTCCGGTCCGGTCGCGCCGCGGCGCCCGAATTACCGGGCTCGGCATGAACCCCGCCCCCCCCCGGCCCGCCTGGGCCGAAGCCCTCCGCGAACGGTACCTCGCCGGCGAAGCTTCGGTCTTCCTCCTCCACGGCAACGTGCGCGACGTGCAGCCGTGGGTCGAGGCGGACGGGACGCTGCGCTACGTGGCGCTTCGCGTCTTCCTGGAGCGCACGTTCGCGCGCACCAAGGACGTGGTGGTCTACTACAACCTGGCCGAGGGGCTGGAGTTTCCTGCGGCGTCGCACAAGACCGCGTTCGTGAAGGCGGTCAACAACGTGCGGACGATGAGCGGGCGCGAGGCGATCGGCGAGCTGCCGCGCGCCCCGGGCGCGGTCTTGCCGGTGCTGGAGGACCTGGTGACGACCGAGGCCCACAACGCCGCCGTGATCCTGGACTATGTGGAGACGATCGCCCCCAACGGCGACCTCGCCTTCATGGGCGACGGCGAGAAGGCCAACCTCGTGACGCTGATGCGCCTCGGCTCCGACCCGGGCTTGCAGGGCGGAAACAGCGTGGTGGTCTTCGTGACCGAGCAGATCGCCGACGTGTCGCGGCGCCTCGTGGCGTCGGGGAACCTCGCCGCCCTGGAGATTCCCCTGCCGGACGAGGCCTCGCGCGCGGCCTTCTTGCGGGTGCAGGACCGTCGCGACGTCCCGTGCGAGCTCACCGACGAGCAGCTCGGCAAGCTGACCGCGGGGCTCTCGCTCACGCAGGTCCGGGGCATCCTGCGCACCGCGCGCCAGGCGAAGGAGGCCATCACCTTCCGCACGGTGAGCCGGCGGAAGAAGGCGATCATCGAGCAGGAGTGCCACGGGCTCGTGGAGTTCGTCGACCCGGAGCATTCGTTCGCCGACGTCGGCGGCAACGAGGGGATCAAGGAGGTGCTCACCCGGGTCGCCGACTCCATCAAGGCGGGCCGGCGTACCGCGGTGCCCATGGGGGCGATCTTCGTGGGCCCGATGGGCACCGGCAAGACGTTCATCGCCGAGGCGTTCGCGGCGTCGTCGGGGCTCACCTGCCTGAAGTTCAAGAACTTCCGCGAGAAGTGGGTCGGCAGCACCGAGGGCAACCTCGAGCGCATCCTCCGCGTGGTCGACGGGCTCGGCTACGCGCTGCTCATCATCGACGAGGCCGACCGTAGCTTGTCGTCGGGCACCGACGGCGACGGCGGGACCAGCTCGCGCGTCATCGCGCGGCTCAAGGAGTTCATGTCGGACACGCGCCACCGCGGCCGCGTGCTCATCGTGATGATGACCAACCGGCCCGACAAGCTCGACACCGACCTGAAGCGGCCCGGCCGTTTCGACCTGAAGATCCCGTTCTTCTTCCCGGAGACCGACCTCGAGCGCAAGGCCATCGGGCAGGCGATCGGGCGTCGGGCGAAGTTGACGTTCAAGAAGAAGCTCGCCTGGGACGACTTCGCCGCGCGCACCAAGGGCTACAGCGCCGCCGAGATCGAGGCGGTCGTGCTCGCCGCGGCCAACTTCGCCGCGTGGGAGGATCGCGCCGACATCGGCCAGGCCGACCTCGACAAGGCCATCGACGACGTGGTGCCGAGCCGCGACACCCGCATGCTCGAGTACATGGAGATGTTGGCGGTCTTCGAGTCCAGCTCGCGCCGGATGCTCCCCCCGCGGTTCGCGGACCTCGCCACCGACGAGGTGCTCGCGCGCCTGGACGCGCTCAAGGGCCGCCTGGGGCACCGCGCCGCGACGTGAACGGCAGCGGGGGCGCACCCGACGCTCCAGGGCGACGCGCCGCGACCCACCGCGTCGAGCGGCCGCGTCGTGCGCGCGTCGCGACGTGGGGGCGACCGGGGTGGGGCGTGTGGTGCCGACCTCCCCGGGAGTCTCCCGCCGCCCGTCGTGACGCACCCGTGACGGCGCGTCGCATGCGCTCGGAGTTCGTCGTGACGCATGATGAAACGAATCGTTTTGATTCGGTTTTCGGCCGTCATCCCGTGGGGCCCACGCGCCGATCGAGGGCGTGAACGCAACGCACCACACTCCAGAGGGAGCCGATGTACTCGCGCCCAGTGGTGAGCCTCGCCTCACGCCGCCCCGACTTCGGTCGGGGGATCTCCGTCATCGACGAGCTCGAGCCCGAGGTGCCGGCGGGCGCGGACGAGCTGTTGCGCCTGGCCCGGGGCGGCACCGCCGAGCTGCCCATCTCGGCCACGGTCGCGGCGGACGTGATGCGGCTGTGCCAGGTGGCCGAGCTGCCCTTCGACCGCATGGCGGAGAGCATCACGCGCGACCCGACGCTGGCGGCGCGGGTGCTCCAACTCGCCAACTCGGCGGCCCTCGGCAGCGCCCGGCCCGCGGCGAACCTTGGTCATGCGCTGATGCGGGTCGGGGAGCGGGGCCTGCGGTCGGTGTTGTTGAGCGCCGCCGGCGGCCGGATCCTCTTCGTGCGGGGCCACCCCGACCTGAGCCGGCGCTTGCAGGTCCGGTCGTTCGCCGTCGCGGTGGGCACCGCGGGCATCCTCCGTCGCACCGGGAGCGACCGCGACGACGGTTTTGCCGCCGGGCTCTTGCACGACATCGGCTGGCCGACGGGGATCGGCCTGGCGGCGCGCCATCGGGCGAAGCTCCCGTCGACGTGGACCGACCAGCCCGACGCGGTGCTCGCGGCGGTGGACCACGTCCACGCCGACCTGGGCGCGCTGATCGCGGAGCAGTGGCACTTCCCGGAGTCCATCAGCCGGGCGATCCGGGACCACCACCACCCCGAGGCGTCGTTGGGTGGGCCGTTGCCGTGGGCCGTCTTTGCCGCGAACCAGCTCGTCGACCGGCTCGGAGTGGCGCCGGAGGCGAGCCCCACCCCGGAGTCGCACGAGGCCTTCGTCCGCCTCCGGCTCTCGGGCGAGATGCAGATGGACACGCGGCGCGAGATGTGGACGGAGCTCTTGCGGCTGGGACTCGTGCAGGACCGGCGCCGGCGGACGACGGCCATGGCGTTCGAACGGCGCGGGCAGAAGGAGCCGAGTTAGCGGCGGTCCCACCGCCCGCCCGGCGGGCGCGGCGGCCGCCCCACGTGCCGAAGCCCGCCTCCGACGATCCGAAGATCGCGCTCTGGTGCTTGCAGCGTCCAGCACGCCACGTTAGCCGCGGCTGCTCTCAGGATGGTGCAAGGTGTACGCAGTCATTGTGGCCGGCGGCAAGCAATACCGGGTCTCGGAAGGGACCCAGGTGGTTGTCGACCGGATGGCGGCCGAGGTCGGCGCGCAGATCGAACTCGCCGAAGTGCTCATGATCGGCGGCGACACGCCGCAGGTCGGCGCCCCCAAGGTGCCGGGCGCCAAGGTCAAGGCCACCGTGCTGGCGCACGAGCAGGGCGAGAAGACGGAGTACGTCCGCTACCTGCATCGTCGCCGCACCCGCACCCAGAAGAACGGGCGCGCGAAGCTCACCGTCCTCCAGATCAACGGCATCGAGGTCTGACCCATGGCACACAAGAAAGGGCAAGGTAGTTCCCGCAACGGGCGCGACAGCAACCCGCAGTACCGCGGCATCAAGGTGGGCGAGGGTCAGTTCGTGACCTCCGGCTCCATCCTGATCCGCCAGCTCGGCACCAAGTTCCACGCCGGCAAGAACGTCGGCACCGGCAGCGACTGGACGCTCTTCGCGTACGTCGACGGCAAGGTGAAGTTCGAAGATCGCGCCAACAAGCGCCTGATCTCGGTCTACCCGGTCGAGGCCGGCGAGGCGTAGTCCTCGGCGGTGCGCCACGCGGGCGGGGCTTTGGCCTCGCCCGTCGCGTTTTTGCCCGTCGCTCCGCGTCGGCGGTCAGAGCGTGCGCTTGCGCGCCGGCGGCTCGGGCGCCGCTGAGCCGGGCTCGGGCGGTGCGGCCGGGGCCTCGCCGGGCGTGGCCGGAGCGGG
>SXOM01000403.1 GCA_005776735.1 Pseudomonadota bacterium | reverse complement strand
GTGCTGGCGAGGCGCACCCGCACCCCCGGGGAGAGCTGCACCGCGTCGGTGGTGCGCCCCTGCACCGAGAAGCGCCGCCGCAGCGCCAGGAGCCACAACTGCTGGCCGCGTAGGCTCAACATCGCGTGGGCTTCGCTCACCTCGGGGTCGTCGATGCGCAGGGCGGCCGACCAGGTGCGGCCGACGATGTCCCCCGCGTACAGCGTCTCGACGTCGCCGTTGGGCAGGCGGATGCGGGCGGAGGCGCTCACTCCCCCCGCGTAACTGCCCCCTCGTCCGCGCTCCACGCGGCGCGGACCGCCGCGGCGAGCTCGCCGACCGGGGCGTCGATCGCGGCGAGGTCCGCGATCCGAGCGGTCCGGTCCCACGACGCGCTCACGAGGTCGCCGTCGGGCAAGAACTCCACCGCGACGGCCCGCTCGTGGTGGGCGGCGAGCAGGAGCAGCAGGTCGCCGGTCCGCGTGTCCCACACGTACACCCGCCCGTCGAGGGTGCCGGCGGCGAGCCGACGCCCGTCGGGTGACACCGCCAGGTCGAGGAAGGTGGCTCCGGGCGCGTCGAAGCGGCGGGTGCCGTCGGTCAGCGTGTCGCCCGTGGCGCGGTACACCACGCCGCGGTGGCCGGCCACGGCCCGGACGTCGGCGTAGGCCCCGACCTCCACGAAGGCCGCGCCGTCCCACCGGGTGACGCCACCCTCGTTGTCGACCAGGAGGGGTTGGCCGTCGGCCAGCTCCATGTCCACGAACGTGCGGCCGGAGGCCAGTCGTCGCGGGGCGAGCTCCGGCCGTGGCCAGTGGTACACGCCGTCGTCGAGGTCGGGGCCGAAGAGCGCACCATCGGCCAACACCGCCAGGCGCCGGAGGGCGCGCGGCTCCGCGGCGGCAACCCAGGCGCCGTCGGCGGCCGCGCGCGCGAAGCGGGGCGCGTCGAGCCCGGTGAACCACGCTCCGTCCGGCCCGAACGCGGCCGCTTTCACGACCCGCGAACCGAGGCGCGCCGCCCGCATCTCGCCGCTTCGCAGGTCCACCACCGCGGTGAACCCGTCGCCGCCGGCGATGGCGATCGCCGCGCCGTCGGGCGAAGTCGCCACGTCCGCCAGCCCCGCCGCGGCCCCCACGACCGCCGGCGCCCCGCCGGGAATGCGCCAGGTGTGGCGGCGCGGGGGCGAGCGGGTGCCCCGCGTGTGCACGACGAGGCCTTCGCCGTCGAAGGCCATCGTGTGTGCGTCCCCGTCCAGCTCGGCCAACAGCGTCCCGCTGTCGATGCGCCACAGGCCCACCCGGCCGCCGGCCCCCCGCAGGCCGGCGTGGCGTCCGTCGGTGGAGACCACGATGTCGGACAACAGCCCCAGGTCGGTGTCGGCGCTCGAACGGAGGGTGCCCTCGCCATCGAGGTGGAACACCCGCCCGCGTACCGTCCCGATCAACAGCCCCCCGTCGACCGTCCACGCCAGCGCCGTCGCGACGTGCTCCCCGGTGGCGGCGGTCGCCACGCGGTCACGGCCCGGGTCGTCGGCATCCCCGAGGTACAACGTCCCGTCGTCACACATCGTCGCCATGCGCCCGTCGGCGCGCGTGGTGCCGACCTGCAGGCGCTTCTCGCAACCGGACGGCGGGAGCCCCGTGGGGTCGAGCGGACCGTCCCCGGCCCACAACATCCGCGCGTGCCCGATCGTGCGCCAGTCGGTGGTCTGCCGCGGCCAGGACGCGAGCACCGTGCCCGATGCCGCATCGAGCGCGGTCAGCGTGCTGTCGGTGTCCCACGCGAGCACGACGTCGCCGTGCAGATCGGCCCCCAACCACGCACCGCTCCGCGTCCAGCGGACCGCGCCGTCCTCGTGGCGGGAGATGCCGGTCCCGTTCGCGCAGAGGCTCCAGCGAGCGGCGTCGGCGAGCACCGCCCAGGTGCAGCTCGGGGCGGCCTCGGCATGGACGAGCGCCGGGCGCTCCGCGCGCCCGAAGGCCGCGAAGACCCCACGGGCGACGGGGTCGTCCCGGCGCTCCAGCACCGCGAGCGCGAGGCGCTCCGCCCGCTCTCGTTGCCCCGCGCGTGTGGCCTCGACGGCCTGCTCGAGCTGCACCTCCGCGAGCCTGTCGCCGGCGACCACCTCGGCGCGGAGCGCCCGATCGAGGGCGGCCGCGGTCTGACCCCACCCGATGCCCGCCGCCACGACCACCGCCGCGAGCCCGGCGGCGCCCACCCCCAGGGGCAACCGGTAGGCGTGCGCGGCGCGGCGGAGGAGCTCGCCCGGGGAGTAGGCGTGGGCCCCCACCCGCCGGCCTTCGAACCACGCGAGCAGGTCGTCGGCCAGGGCGCCGGCGTCGGCGTAGCGGGCCGCGGCGTCGGACGCGCACGCCCGGGCCACGATGGCGGCGAGCTCGGCGTCGGGCGAGCCGAGGACCTCCCGGATCGTCACGCCCAGGCTGTACACGTCGTCGCGGAGGTCGGGCGGGGCCCCCCGGCGTTGTTCGGGCGACATGTACCGGTCGGTGCCGACCGGCCCCCGCGCCGACGCGCCGGGGAGTCCGGACCAGCGCGGCTCGGCGGCCTGCGTCGGCGCCGCGAGGCCCCAGTCGACGACCTGCGTCTCGCCGTGCGCGCCCACGAGGATGTTCTGCGGTTTGAGGTCGCGGTGGACGATGCCCGCGTCGTGCGCGGCGGCCACCGCTTCGGCCGCGGCGAGCACGTGGCGGAGCAGGCCGCGCCGCGCGGCGGGGT
>SXOM01000402.1 GCA_005776735.1 Pseudomonadota bacterium | reverse complement strand
GGTGAACCACTCGGCGTCGGCCCAGCTCTGGAGCACCTCCTTGGCCAGCGCGTGGCCCGCCTCGGCCTTGTGCACCACGTCGTTGACGTAGTCGAACATCAGGAGCGTGTGCTTGAGCGCCTGGGCGGCGGTGGCGCCGACCGTCGGGTCGTCGAGGAGCGCGATGAGCGGCGCGACGTTGTAGCCGCCCACCATCGTGCCGAGGAGCCGCGTGGCGTGCACCCGGTCGACCAGGGGGCACGGCCGTTCGCCCTTGGCGAGCTCGGTGAGGAAGCCGGCCTTGATCTGCGCGGCGTCGTCGACGCCTGCGGGCACGCGGGGGGTGAGCAGATCGAGCAGGAACGCCTCTTCGCCGGAAGGCGGCGACTCCAACAGCCCGATGAGGCTGATCATCTGCGCCTTGGTCAGGGGCAACGCCGGGATGCCGAGGGCGGCGCGTTCGGCCACGTGGGCGCGGTAGGCTTCGAGCATGGACTTCCTCGCGAGGCCCCCGGCCTAACCGGCGCAGCTCCGGGGATCGACGCCGCGGACGACGTCGATCGAGTCGAGAAAGGAATCGTTCGGGGCGGCGCCGTAGGCCCGGCCGCTCGTCGAGCGTGGTCCGCGCGGCGCCGCGGCGCGGTCGCGGCGGGCGTCGCTCACCGCCGGGCGGTGGCCGCCAGGAGCTCTCCGCGCAGGTGGTCGACGTTCGGGGTCATCGTCCGTGCGCCGCGTTCCGGGACTGGATGCGCGCCACGTCGGCGCGGCGCCCCTTGATGTGCAGGTACACGCCGTCGCCTTCGTGGCGCTCCTCGATCACCCGGGTGTGGGCGTGCACCTCGCCGAGGAGGCCAGCGTCCGACCAGGGGAGGAACAGGTCGGCCTCGACCAGTCCTTCGTCGAAGCTCTCGAGGATGTCCGCCCGCAGCCGGACGATGTCGGCGGGGTCCTTGGCGCTGAGCTGGAGCGCGTTGGGGAACTCGACCGACAGCGCGGCACGACCTTCGTCGTCCACGCGGTCGATCTTGTTGAGGACCAGTCGCGTCGGCACCTCGTCGGCGCCGATCTCGCCGAGCACCTCCCGCGTGACCTCGAGCTGGCTGCGGAACGTGGCGTCGCTGGCGTCGACCACCAAGAGGAGCAACGACGCTTCGAGCGCTTCGTCGAGCGTGCTGCGGAAGCTGGCGACGAGGTCGTGCGGCAACTTCTTGATGAAGCCGACCGTGTCGGACACCAGGATGCGAGGGATGGTCTCCGGGTGTAGTGCCCGTACCGTGGTGTCGAGGGTGGCGAAGAGCTTGTCGGCCACGAGCACCTCGCTGCCGGTGAGCGCCCGCATCAGCGACGACTTCCCGGCGTTGGTGTAGCCGACCAGCGCGACGCGGAGCTGGTCGGTCCGGCGGGCGCGCCGTGTGCCCTGCTCGGCCTCGATGCCGGCGAGCTCCTGGCGGAGCTGGGCGATGCGGTCCCGCACCTTGCGGCGATCGAGCTCCAGCGCGCTCTCGCCGGCGCCCTTGCCGCCGATGCCGCCGCGCTGGCGGTCGCCGCCGCCGGTCTCCCGCATGCGGGGCACGAGGTAGGTGAGCCGGGCGATCTCGACCTGCAGGCGCGCTTCGCGACTCTGGGCGTGGCGATGGAAGATCTCGACGATCACCCCGGTCCGGTCGAGCACCTCGACCCCGGTGGCCCGCTCCAGGTTGCGCGCCTGGCTGGGGCTGAGCTCGTGGTCGACGACCACGACGTCGGTACGGCGCTTGTCGGGCGGGGTGGCCTCGGCAGGCGCGCCGTCGTCGTCGTCCTCGGGGGGAGCGATCGGGAGCTCGGGCTCGACCTCGTCGGCCTCCCAACGTTCGCGGGCCTTGGTCACGATGCGTCGAGGCGGCCCCTGGGGGACCACGCCGGTTCCGCCGGTCCAGGCGGCGAGCTCGGCGAGTTTGCCCTCGCCGAGGACCGCGCCGGGGGCGAGCCGATCTCGCCGCTGGACCACCTCGCCCACCACGTCGTAGCCGAGCGTGTGGACCAGGCGGCCGAGCTCGGCCATCGACGCGGCATGCTCCGCGGACGTCGTGTCGGGGAGCTGCACCCCGACCAGCACTGCACGTTGACGATCCGCCATCTGGCCTCCGGCGCGTGCATATTCCATCCGAAGCCACTCCGGCCCGTTGCGTCAGCCCGGCGGCGTCGGGTCCGGCGGCGGGCACAGCGCGGGGTGCAGCATCGCCATCTTCAAGAGCGCCGCGGCCTGCGCCGCCCCCTCGGCGTCCTGGCGAGCCAGGGCGTCCTCGAACTGAAAGAGTGGACCATCGAGCAACTGCTGTTGCCCTGGCGTTAGCCGTGCGTGCAGGGCGTGGGCCTGTTCGAGCAAGAGCCGGTTCGGCAGCAGGTCCCGCGGGTGCACCTTGAGCGCCTGGAGCGCCTCGATCGCGGCGGCGCGCTCGGTCGCGGTCAGTCGGCCCGCGCGTTGCTCGATGAGGATGTGCGCCCGGTTTCCCGTCGAGACCACGGTGGCCTCGACCTCGAGCAGACCGTTGAGGTCGTGTGCGAAGCTCAGGTCGATGGACTGGGTGGGCCCGTCTTCGGCCGTCGAGACGGGGAGGTCGCCGATCTCGAAGCTGCCGAGGAGCTGGTTGCCCTCGACCAGGCGGTGGTCGCCCTGGAACACACGCACCGTCACCTGCTGCTGCGAAGGGTGGACGGTGTGCACCCGCTCGACGCGCCGGGCCGGCAGCGTGCTGTTGCGGTGGAGGACGGGGAGGTAGTACCCGGCGTGACGCCGGTCGTTGCCCATGCGGCTGATCTCGACCCCGAGGCTGTGCGCGAGCACGTCGGTCACCACGAGGTCGCCGGCGGCGGCGTGCCGGGCGACCAGCCCCGCCTCGAGCGCGGCGCCGAGCGCGACCGCGAGGTCGGGGTCGGGACCGTCGACCGGGGCCTTCCCGAACCGCTGGGCCACCCGGTCGCGGAAGCTCCGCAGCCGGGTGGCGCCGCCGACGAGCAGGACCTCGTCGACCTCGGCGGCGGTCCACTGGGCGCGCGCCAACGCATCGGCGACGATGCGGAGGGCATCGTCGACCAGCGGCCGGGCGAGCTCGTCGAGGACGCGGCGGCCGAGCAGGCGTGGGCGGCCGGCGGTCCACCGCTCCGGGTCGGGACCGCACAGCTCGAGCCAGGTGGCGTCGGCGTCGGACAGCGCCCGCTTCGCGACCTCGCACCGCTCCCGCAACAGCGACTGTGCCACGCCGAGCGCACCGCCCTCGGGGGCCGGGAGGCCCGCCTCGGCGCATGCCCAGGCCAGGAGCGCGTCGGTGACGTCTTCGCCGCCCAGGCGGGCGTGACCCGCGGTGCCGACGACCTCGAGCACCCCCGCGAAGACCTCCAGGAGGGTGACGTCGAACGTGCCGCCACCGAGGTCGAGCACGGCGACACGGCGTTCGCGTTCGGCGTCCGCCGCGCCGAACGCGATGGCGGCCGCCGTGGGCTCGTTGATGAGCCGCACGACCTCGAGGCCGGCGAGCTCGGCCGCTTCGCGCGTGGCCGCGCGCTGCGGCTCCTGGAAGTAGGCGGGGACGGTGATGACCGCGCGGACGACGGGCTCGCCGAGCGCGACGCTCGCCCGGGCCGCAGCCTCGCGTAGGACCAGCGCGCTCAGCTCGGTGGCGCCGAGCTCCCGACCGCCGACGCGGTACCGCTGGGTCGACCCCATGTCCCGCTTGAAGCCGCGCACCCCCGACTGCGGAGCGTGCGCCATGCGGGCCAGCGCCGCCTCCCCGACCAGCAGGACCCCCGCGTCGTCGACGGCGACGGCGGAGGGCAGAAGCAGGCTCCCGTCGTCGCCGGCGAGCACGGCGGGGCCGGCCTCGGTCAGCGCGGCGACGACGGTGTGGGTGGTGCCAAGATCGATCCCGACGACGGGGGCGCTCATGCCACAGTGTTACCCGGCGGCATGCTCCTCGCCCTCTCTCTCGCCATCGCGGGTCCTCGGGTGCTGCTCGTCGGGGACACCGGCGACGACACGGCGATGGCGCGTATCGTCAGCAAAGATATCGGCGTCGAGCTTGCTCGTTCAGACTGGCTCCTCGCCCTCGGTGATTTCTACTATGACGCGCCGCCATCGGACCAGCCCGATTGTGTCGAGCAGGTCGCCGCTCGGTACCGCGCCTTCTACGGGGCGTTCCCCGCGAAGAAGGTGGTGCCGGTGCTCGGGAACCACGATGTCACCACGCCGGTTCAGGACTCGTTCTCCCCCGCGGCGCGGTCGTGCTCGGTCGAGGCGTTCGCCCGGCTCGGCTGGGTGGCGGGGGGCGAGTACCCGAGCCACGTCCGCAAGCTGGACAAGGCGGGGATCAAGGTCGATCTCGCGGTGATCGACGCGGGGTTCTACGGCGCGGGGGCGCCCCGTCCGACCCTGAAGTTCCGCGACGGGGCGTGGCGGTTCTACGCCGCGCACTATGCGTGGCGCACCACGGCGGGGAAGTGCTCGGAGCAGGACAAGATCCCGGTGGAGTGGCTCGGTCGCCCGCCGATGGACCTGTGGCTCAACGGGCACGCCCACCACCTCGACGCGGTGCCGGTCGACGCGGTGATGGCGGTGACGTCCGGCGGCGGGATGGAGATGCGCCAACGAAAGGTGTGCGAGGGGGTGCAGAGCCTCTTCACCTACGTGCAGGAGCCGGAAGGGCCGCCGGTCGGCGGCTACGTCGCGCTCGACGTCGAGTCCCGGACCCAGGTGCGGCTCACGCCGCGGGTGTGCACGCCGGAGGGCTGCGCGTGGAAGCCGGCGGTGGTGTGTACGCGCGAGAGTGGAAAGCTGGGTGTGGGTTGCTCGCTCGTTCCTGAAGCGCCGAACTGAGGCTCGGTGACGCGGCAGCTCCCGCGCGAGCACCGCGAACGGCCCGGGAACCGGCGCGCGGTGCCGTTGTCCTTCCCGACGCCACCCCGGAGAGTTCATGGCTTCCTTCTCGCGAAGTTTCGCGCTGGTCGTGCTGTTGTCGGCGCTGCCCGCCACCGCCGGTGACCGCCCGGAGCGAAAGGTGCTGCGGCAGGCCGACGTCACCGAGACGCGCCGGGAGGCCCTGGACGCCGAAGTGACGGCCGCGCGCGAGGACGCGATCGTGCGCCTCACGGCGCTGTTGCGCAGCGGCGTCGGCGACGGCGACACCCGCGCCGAGATGGTGATGCGGTTGGCCGAGCTGCACGCCGAATCGGCCCGGGCGCTCGCGCTGGAGGAGCTGAGCCAGCACGGGGAGGCGTTCGATCGCTGCTTCGACACCCCGGGGTGTGCGCCCGAGGCGTTGAAGGCCGATCACCGCGCGTCGACGGCCCAGCTCGACCGGTCCACCGGCCTCTATCGGAAGCTCCTGGGGGAACGCCCGGACTTCGCGCGCGCCGACGAAGCGACGTACCTGCTGGCCCAGGGCCTCCTCATGCGCGCCGACCTGGTGGGCGACGGGGCCGCCCGCGACGAAGCGCTGCGGGAGCTCACGCGCCTGGTGCGCACGTGGCCTTCGACCGAGCACACCAGCGACGCGTTCCTGCTCCTCGGGGAGCTCTACTTCGACCGGGGCGACGTGCTCAAGGCGCTGCCCGCGTACCAGCGCGCGGCGGCCGACGCGACGTTCGCACAGCGCGACTTCGCCAGGTACAAGCTTGCGTGGTGCCAGTACAACGTGGGCGAATTCGCCGCGGGGTTCGCGACGTTGCGCGAGGTGATCCTGGCGCCGACGCCGGGCACGCGGGTGACCCTGCAGGAGGAAGCCGCCAAGGACCTGGTCCGCTTCGCGGCCGAGGCGGGGCTGGAGGACGAAGCCGGCGACGTCTTCGAGCGCCTCGGGCGGCCCGACCTGCAACGCAAGACGATGGTCTCGCTCGCGGCGATGTACGTGGAGCAGGGCCGCTGGGAGCGGGCGGAGCTCCTGTACAAGCGCGTGGTCGCGGCCAACCCCGAGGCCCCGGATGCGCCCGGCTTGGAGATGGAGGCCTACCGCGCACTGTTGCGCCGGTCGTCGAGCGCCGATGGCGTGGCGGCCCTTCAGACCCTGCGCCTGCGGTACGGCCGCCAGGGGGCGTGGGCGCTGGCCAACTCCGGCGACACCGCCGCGCGGGCGGAGGCCGATCGCCTCGTGGCCACCGAGCTGCGACGGTTCGGGACCGAGCTGCACACCCGCAAGCGCGACAAGGCGGACCTCGGCCTCGCCGACACGCTCTACACCGCGTTCCTCGAGGACCACCCGACCGCCCCGGAGGCGATCGAGGTGCGCTACCAGCACGCCGAGCTGCTCTACAAGCTCGGTCGCCACGACGCGGCGTACGACGCGTACATGGCGGTGGTGAAGGCGGACCCCTCGGGGTCGCGCGCGCGGTTCTGCGCCGAGTCGGCGGTGTTCGCCGCGCAGGAGGTCGCCGTGCCGGCCCGGCGTGCCCAGGGGGCGACGCCGGCGGCGGGACTCCTGCCGGCCGAACGGCGGTGGTTGGACGCGCTCGACCAGTACGTGCGCCTGTTCCCCGACGACTCCAAGCGGGTGCAGGCGATGTACTACCGCGCGGGCTACCTGCACCACCAGGCGGGCGACACCCGGACCGCCGCCGAGCGCTTCCGTACGGTGATCGCGCTCAACCCGGGAACACGCGACGCCGAGCAGGCGGCGGGGCTCATCCTCGACGGGCTCGCCCAGGCCCGCGATTGGGAGACCCTCCGCGTCACCGCGCTCGCCTTCTCCACCGAGGCCGACCTGGGCACCGCCGCGTTCCGGGCGGAGGCCCGGGTGACCGCCGGCGACGCCACGCTCGAGGGCATCGAGGAGGCGCGCCGCGCCTCCGGCGACGATCGGGCCGCCATCGCGGCGCTCCGGCGGTTCGACGCGGAGTTCCCCGACTCGCCGCGCGCCGCGGTGGCCCTGCACAACCGCGCTTCGTTCGCCGAGGGGCTCGGCCTGTACCCCGAAGTGGTCGCGGCAGGCGAAGCGCTCGTGGCGCGGTACCCGCGTGACAAGTACGCTGAAGCAATGATCGGGCGGGTAGGCTTTGCCTATGAGTCGCTCGCGCACTTCTCCGCGGCCGCGGACTGGTACGAACGCCTCGCGGCCAGCGACCGGCCCGAAGCGGCCGACGCGCTGTACTCTGCCGCGGTCTTCCGTACGGCGTTGGGGCAGCCCGCGCGTGCGCTCGCCGACTACGAGACCCTGTCGCGGCGGTGGCCGAGCCGGCCCGACGCGGTGGGGGTCCGCTTCGAGGTGGCGCGCCTCTTGGAGTCCCAGGGCGACGCCGCCGGGGCGGCGCGGGCGTGGATGCTCCTGGTGGGGGCGGGCACCCCCGACGAGCAGATGACGGCGCGCCTGCGGTACGGGCGCCTCCTGCCGGCGCTCGCCCGGGCGGCGGAAGCGCCGGCCTGGTGGCGCGAGTCGCTGACCGCGTACGCGCGCATCGCCGCCATGGGCACGGGCGGTGCGGGCGCGGCCGACGCCGCTGCGGAGATGGCGTTCTCCTTGGCCGAGGCCGACTTCGGCGCCGCCCTCGCCCTCCGGATGGACGGCCCGGGCGCCACGAAGCTGACGCCCCGGAAGGCCGACGCGCTGCTGCAGGCCCAGTTCACCCAGAAGCTCCGCGCCGTGCAGGGCGTGGAGGCCACCTACTCCCACGTCGTCGGCCTCGGGTCGACGCCGTGGGCGATCGAGAGCCTCGTGCGCATGGGGCGGGCGTACGAAGACTTGTCGGCGGCGATCCTCGCGTCGTGGGTGCCGGCCCACCTGACCCCGGACCAGCAGGAGATCTACCGGATGCGCCTGGAAGACCTCGCGTGGGCGCCGCGGGAGCGCGCCGCGACGTTCTACGAAGCGGCGGCCACGCGTGCGGCCTCGCTCACCTTCCGCAGCGAGGCCACGGTGTACGCGGCCTCGCGCCTGCGCGCGCTCGGTCGGCCCGACGCGCCGGTGCCGGTCGAGACGTTGCCGCGCGCCGAGTTCCTCGCAAGCGCGGCTTCGCGCGCAGGGGTCGCGCGCGAGTGAAGCCGCCTACGGGCACATCCCGTCGATGAGCGCCGTCTCGTTGTTGTCTTCGTGACACTCCTCGACGGTGCCCTTCCCGGTGCCGTCGTCGTCGACGCGGAACACCACCCAACCGTCGACCAAAAGGTCTGGATCGATGTGGAATTCCATCCCGGTCGTCGACTGTCCGGACGCCACCTCGACCGTGGTCCACTGGGTCGACTCGTAGATCGCGACGCCGTGCTGCATGCTGAACAGGCTCACGGGCACGCCCGCGGGCAGCGGGCCCATGCCGCGGTTGGCCACGACCACCACCATCACCATGTCGTCCATGGTCTCGCACTCGGCGGCGCACTGGTCGATCACCTCGACCACCGCGTCGGAGCTCAGGCCGCCCGAACCGGCGGCGAGGTCGCCCGAGCGGTAGTTGTTGTACGTCTCCCAGTTCACGTCGGGGTACGCGGGGATGGTCCCGTCGTCGTTGACGTTGGTGATGTTGTAGGCGTGCTGGTTCCACGACAGCGTGCCGCGCCGCCAACTGTCGTCCTGGTCCTTGATCGCGCGCACGCCCTTCTCCGGGCCGGAGTAGGTGCTGGAGGTGTAGACGATGTCGGCGTGGCCGTCGTTGTCCACGTCGGCGACCGCCGGGTACTCCGAGCAGGTGGCCGAGCTGTGGCGCGTCTCCTGGAGCTTCACCGCGCCCGTGGCCCCTTCGTACACAAAGACGTTGTCCTCGTCGGCGTACACCACCTCGGCCGCACCGTCGCCCTCGAAGTCGAAGACGCTTGAGCCGGTGAAGCCCGAGGAGAAGTCCTTGGTGGTGGCCTGCCAGAGCAGGTCGCCGTCGGTCTCCAGGACGATGTACGTGCCGTTGCCGGCGACGCCCACCTCGGGCTCGCCGTCGCCGTCGAAGTCCGCCACCGTCGGCGTGCCGACCGTGCTCCCGGCGATCCCGGGCTTCTCCCAGATCACGCTCAGGTCGTCGTCCTGGAGGCGTACCGTGCCTGCGCGGGTGACGACGATCTCGCCCTCGGGGTCGCCGTCGAAGTTGGCCACGGCCACCGCCCCGTCGGTCTCGCCGTTGCTCTCGAGCAGGTTGCCGTCGGCGTCGTAGAGGGCGTTGCCCACCACCACCTCGAGCACCCCGTCCAGGTCGATGTCGGCGGCGGCGCCGATGGGGGCGGCCCAGGTGTGGGACGCACCGTCGCCCATGGAGCCGACGCCACGCTCGGAGCCGTCGTCGCCGTTGAGGATCTGCTTGCCGAGGATCACCTCGGGGACCCCGTCGCCGTCGAGGTCGTGGATCCCGACCGCGCCGCACGCGGGGGAGTTGCCGTGGCTGTAGGCGGCGCGGGTCCAGAGCTGGCTGCCATCTTCGCCGTGCCAGGCCGTGGTGCCCGACGCGCCGGCGCCCACCACCTCGGGCCACCCGTCGCCGTCGAGGTCGCCGATCGCGGCCGTCATCGGCTCGCTGCCGAGCGAGCCCGAGGCGGTCCACAGGATGCGCCCGTCGTCCCCACTGACCGCCGAGTAGGTGCCACCGGTGCCCCCCACGACCACGTCGGGAACGTCGTCCTCGTCGACGTCACCGTCGCCATCGTCGTCGGTGAGGTTGGCGATGACCGGGGTGGTGTAGGCATCGCCGATGCCCTCCTGCTCCCACATCATCTCCGGCGTGAAGGTGCCGACGACCACCGGCGTCTCGCACGTCTCGTCCACCGCGATGGTGATCGCGTCGGTGATGAGCTCCGGGCACTCGGGCGGCGGTTCGTCGGTGTGGCCGGTCTCTTCGACCTCGCCGGTGTCGGTGTCGGGCGCTTCCCACTCGCTGGAGGTGTCGAACTTGTCGCTCGGGTCCTTCCCCTGATCGAGGGTGTTGTCGATGACACAAGCGGGCGCGAGGACGAGGAG
This sequence comes from Pseudomonadota bacterium, assembly GCA_005776735.1. GTDB lineage: Bacteria > Myxococcota_A > UBA796 > UBA796 > SXON01 > SXON01. The sequence goes on along the minus strand of SXOM01000402.1, from coordinate 3,065 downwards.
CAGGGACAGGCGGTGCATGGGTACCCGGGGACGGCCCCAGCATAGTCGAGGGGAGGAGGGGGGCGCCACCGGTCGTTGGTGCCCCGGCGAACGCCGGCAGGCGCAACGGCCGTCACCGCCCGGGTCCGTGGTCACGGGGCCGCGCGCCGCACCCACTGGCCGACGCCTTCATCCACGACGACCTCCACGCCGGCGGGGCCGAGGGCCGCCGCGCGCACCCGCGGGCTGCCGAGACTGATACATTCTGCAGATGTATCAAGCCACCCCCGACACATCCGGGTGTCGCCGTCGCCGGTCTCGAACCAGGTGAGGAGGGGCCCGTCCCAGAAGGGTGCCGGATCGAGGATCGCTTCGCCCGCCGCGGGCAACGCGGTCGGGGTCGACCATGCCCCGCCGTCGGTGGTGCTGCTCCCGTACGCCCGCCAGCCGGCCCCGTCGTGCACCAAGAAGCCGACCTGGGTGCGGTCCCCGTCGCGCCGGAGCGCTGGGGCTTCGGCCCGCCACTCGCCCGCCGGGAGCGCGAGCACTTCGGCCGCGCCATCCACCCGTCCGACGAAGATCCGCCGGGTGTATCGCGATGCGTCACGGCTCTCGCTCGCCGCCCACGCGAGCTGGCCGCCCGCCCGCACCACGCCGGTGGGAACCGCCGCCTCCACCTCGTCCACTGCGGTCCATCCGCCACCGGTGTCGAGGGTGGCCGAGCGCACCGAGATGCCCACGTCGAGGCGGTCTTCCAGCGTGAAGTCGGGGTTGTGGGCCCAGCTCACGCGCAGCTCGCCCGCGTCGAGCACGAGCGCCGGCCGGAACCACGGGTCGACCTGGCCGGCGGGGAAGCCGACCTCGGTCCACCCGGTGCCGCGGTCCACGAGGCACCGCGGGGTCCAGGGTTGGGTGTCCGCGGCGCGGTCGAGCTGCAGCTCGCGGAAGCACAACACGCTGACCCCGCCCGCTTCGAGGAGGGTGGGCCCTTCGGCCGACCACGCGCCGGGGGTGGAGACGACCTCGCCGTCCAGGCGCAGCTCGGTGCGGGACGTGCCGTCGTCGCGGAAGTGAACTTCGGCCTCGTGGTTTTCGGACAAGGCGAGCTCGCGGACCCCGCTGCGGGGGGTCGCCTCGACGTCGACCAGCGCGTCCAGCGGCAGCCCCTCGCCGAACGGCAGCTCCACCCCGAGGTGGGCCGCCAGCGTGGGTGCGAGGTCGAGCTGGGAGAGGCCGTCCCCGTCGACCTCGCCGGGCCGTACCCCGGGGCCGGCGAGCCAGATCGGCGCGGTGCGACAGCCGGTACACGCGTCGCCGTGGTTGTGCCAGCCGTCGTCGAGGGTGTGGCCGTGGCGCCCATGGTCGGTGGTCACCACCCACAGCAGGTCGGCGGCGTAGTCCGGCTGGGACTCGTTCAGCCACCGCCAGAGGTCGGCGACCACGGTGTCCTGCGTCGCGCGGCCCGCGTCGTAGTCGTCCTCGTCCTCGTAGTGTGCGGCCCGGTCGGCTTCGTGGAGGTTCACCACCGTCAACCGCGGTGCGTCGGTCCGGATGGCGTCCTGTACGGCGGCGACCACGTCCGCGTCGTCGTGGGTGGGCTCGGCGGGGTCGTCGGGATCGGGGATCCAGCGCCACTGGGCACCGACCGGCGCGCCGGCGTGCACCGAGGTGGTGACCTGGGCCAAGAACCCCGAGTTCGCGACCACGAGGAGCTGGTCCTCGGCGGCGCCGAGGTCGGCGTACGCCGCCTCGAAGAGCGTGGGGGTGGCGGGGCGGTACGCGGCGGCGCCGCGCTCGAGGTCGACGGGCAGGTTCGCGAGCGGTTGGCGCACGCCCGTCACCAGCGCTGCGTGCGATGGCCCGGTGGTGGTGGCCCCGTCGACCCAGGCGTCGGTGACCACCGCGGCGTCGGGCGCGAGCTCGGCCCACAACCGCGGCGACCGTGTCGGGTCGGCGAGGTCGTCGGCGACGAGCCCGTCGAGGACGAGCACGAGCACCGACGGGCCCGGGCTCGGCACGCGCGGTTCGCAGGCGGCGAGCACCACGACGGCGGGAAGGCCGGCCCAGCGCGGGAGCCAGCGTGCCGCCTCCCGCAGGCCCGCGCGGGGCGCGCGGCGCCGTTCGGGCCCCGGCGCGCTTCGGGACGGGCTCGTGGCGCCGCCCCGATGCACCGGGTTCAAACGCACTCCTCGACCAGCTTGCGGTAGGACTCCAAGCGCTCCGGCCAGCTCACCGCCGCGTCGGCCACGCAGCCGTCTTCGCCGAGGTGCAGACAGTCCCGGTAGCGGCACGCGAGGTCGACCAGCTCCGGGAAGTGGTGGCGCAGCTCCTCGCGGGGAATCTGCGCGACGCCGAACTCGCGCACGCCGGGCACGTCGATGAGCCGCCCCGCGCCGGGCAGATCGTACATGCGCGCCGCGGTGGTGGTGTGGCGGCCGCGACCCCACGCGTCCAGCTCGCCGGTGAGCGGCTCGGCGCCCGGGATGAGCGCGCGGATGAGGGTGGACTTCCCCACGCCGCTGTGGCCGAGCAGGACCGAGGTGTGGCCGGCGAGCTGGGCGCGCAGGGCGTCCAGGCCGTTGCCGGTCTGCGCCGAGACCAGGACGATCGGGTAGCCGAGGGCTTCGTAGCGGGCCATCCACTCCAGGACCGACTCCTCCATGCCGGTGTCGCACTTGTTGAGGACGACGACCGGCTCGAGGCCCCCGTGCAGGGCCGCGACCACCATGCGGTCGACCAGGCCTGGGCGGAACGGCGGATCGCCCGATGCGGTCACGATCATCAGGCGGTCGGCGTTGCTGCAGACGGTGCGGACGCCGGCGGACTCGCCGGTGCGCTCGAGCACCGTCCGGCGCGGCGCGGTCTCCACGACGAGGCCGTCGGCGACGCGGACCCGGTCCGCCACGACCACGTGGGCGCCGCGGGTGGGGAGCACCCGGTCCTGGCCGTCGGGGGTGCGGACGCGCACCCAGCGGCCGACGCGCTCCACCACCTCGAACCACGCTTCGGCGGGCGCGGGGGCGGGGGGCTTGGGGCGGGCCCGGCCGCTGGGCACAAGAAACAGCACCGCCACCACGGTGAAATTG
>SXOM01000401.1 GCA_005776735.1 Pseudomonadota bacterium | reverse complement strand
GGTGGCCGGTTCGGTGACGCGGCGGGTGACGGGTCGGGTGGAATTGGCCGAGCGGAGCGCCGGTTCGCCGCTTGCGGCGAACTGGCGGGGGAGCGAGCGCCAATTTCACCCGGCCCGGCAGGACCCGGGGGTGACCTCGTTCTGAGTCGCCCCCCGCCGCGTTTCCCCCCGCCCGAAGGACGCCGAACCGCGCCCCTGTGGCGATGCGTCTTGCCCGACTCCCTTCACCGCGGCCCGTCGCCCTCGTTGCCGCCGTAGATGCCGATGTCGTTGCGGGTGCCATCGGCGTCGTTCTCGCCGGGGTCGGGGTCGCCGGCGTCGACGAGCGGGGAGCCGGCGGCGAGGTGCAGGTCGCCGGGGGCGTCGACAAAGCCCGGGTCGCCGGTGATCGTGTCGGTGCCGGCGAACCCGCAATCCGGGCTGTCGCCGATCGCGTTGTAGGCGGCCACGTACGGGCTCGCGTCGTCGTCCACCGCGCAGCGATCCCCGACGAACGCCGAAGAGTACAGGTACGAGTCGGCGTGCGGCCGGTTCAGCGACAACGCACGGTCGCCGAGGAGGACCGAGTTGCGCACCTTCACGTGCATGTACTGGGTGTTCACCGCGTAGTCGCGGGCGACGACGGCGGTGTTGTACAACCACACGCGCTCGTTGCGGGTGTCGGCGTTGTCTTCGGCGTACACGCCGACCGAGCCGGCGTCGATGCGCGAGCGGCGCACGTGCAGCTCACCGCCGCTCACGACCACGCCGTAGTCGGCCTCGGCGCAGTCGAGCGTGCTGTCGGTCATCAGCAGGCACACGTGCTGGTAGATGCCGTAGGGCGCGCCGGCGCAGCGCATCGTGACCCGTTGCAGGTGCAGGCTGCCGTCGTTGGCGTAGACCTCCATGCCCTGCCGGCCCGACACCTCGTTGTCGTGGAGCTCGACGTCGATGAACCGTACGGAGGCTGCGCTCTGGTAGTGTGTGGAGCCGGTGTTGCTGGACCCGTTGCCGGTCACCACCGCGTCTTGCAGGGTGAAGAGCGCCCGGTCGACGTACAGGGCGGCGCCGTAGCCGTTGGCGCCCCCCGACAACGTCACGTGCGCGAGGCGCGTGCCGACGCTCTCGCCCCGAACCGCGGTCACGACGGGGCCGCGTGCGGCGGCGACGATCACCACCTGGCTGCGCGGTGCGAGGCCATAGATGTCGAGGGTCTTGCCTCGGTAGTCGAGGTTTTCGGTGTAGGTGCACGCCCGCAGTCCGATCCGCTCGCCGCTGTGCGCGGCGTCGATCGCGGCGGTGATCGACGTGAAGTCGCCGCCGCCCGCACAATCGACGACGTGGTCGGGCTCGGGCTCGTCCGGCACCTCGTCCGGCTCGGCGGTGTCGCCGGTGTCGCCGATCGGCTCCGGGGAGTCGCCCGTGTCGACCGCCGCGGTGTCCCCCCCGGGGAGCAGGTCGATGCCCCCGGGGTCGGGGCACGCCGCGAGGAGCAAAAGCAGCATCACCACCCCCCGCCCAGGCGGAAGGGCCCGCCCCACGCGCCGATGTCGTTGGGGGAGCCGTCCACGTCGAGCCAGGACGCGCCCGGCGGGCCCGCGTCGATCGCCGGTGAGCCGGCGCCGAGGGTGAAGTCGAGGGCGGCGGCGTCGACAAAGAGCGGGTCGCCGGCGAGGTTGTCCCCCTGGCCCACGGGGTCGGCGCCGGCGCAGTGGTTGGCCTGGTTGTCGTGGAAGAGGCTGTACTCCACCTGGAGGCTGCCGCCCGCGCCCTGCTTGTCCAGCGCGCAGACCGCGCCGGCGAAGATGGAGCCGTCGACCGACACGTTCGCCGAGCGGGTGGTGACGCCCGCGCCCCAGAAGACCGCGTTGTGGACCTCGACTGAGGCGAAGTAGGCCTCCAGTCCGCCCAGGAACACGCTCCCTTCGACCACCGTGGTCTCCTCCGACGCGCTCTCGTTCTCGACGTAGAACTGGCCGTCGAAGGTGCTTCGTTGGACACGCCCGGGGCAGTGGAAGACCTCGGCGGCGCGCGCGTCGGGACACGAGAACGTGACCCCGTCGAGGAAGCCGGCGCCGTGCTCGGCCATGTACCCGATGGGGGCCGCGCCACACTCGATCACGCTGTCCTTCACCGCGACCATGCCGCGGCGCCCCTGGATCAACAGGCCCTCCGACGGCGTGTTCGTGGCGTCGATCCACACCCGATCGAGCGTGATCATCGCGGAGCGGGCATAGACGGTGACGGTGCCGGCGCTCCCCGTGATCGTGACGTCGCGGAGGGTGAGCGCGCTGAACTGCTCCTCGACCGCGGGCTCGTCGACGCCGCCACCGCCCACCAGGGTGAAGCCCTCGAGGAGGGTGCCGGGGCCTTCGCCGCGGGCCGCGCGCACCACCGGCGTCTCGGGCGTGGCGACGATGAACGTCTCCGCCGCGCCGCCGGTGCTGACGATCCGCACCTCGCGGCCCCGGAAATCGATGGAGCCGGTGTAGGTGCAGGGCGCGACCTCGATGGTGTCGCCGGAGTCGGCGGCGTCGATGGCCGACACGAGGTCGAGAAACTCGCCGGCCCCTGCACAATCGACGGTGAGCGTGCGCGCCTTGGCCGCGGGCGGACCGACCGCCGGCCGCGCGATCGGCGCTTCGGGAGACCACGCACAGGCGGCGAGCAGGGCGAGCACGGCCAACTGTAGCCCCGACCGGCGCGCTCGGCGATCGTTGATGAGGGCCCCGAGGATCTTGCGGTATCATCCTCGCCCGCGCCTCCGGAGGCCCCATGTTCCGCCTGTCCCTCTTCTCCTTCGCCCTGGCGCTCGTCGGCTGCGCGGAAACCCCCACGGAGAAGCCGCCCGAAGCGGAGAACAAGGACTCGGCCGAGGTTCCGATGGACGAGGACGGCGACGGGTTCCTGCCGTCCGAAGGCGACTGCGACGACGGCAACAGCGCGGTACACCCCGAAGCGGCCGAGGTCTGCGACGGCCTGGACAACGACTGCGACGAGGCGGTCGACGAGGAGGTGGCCACGCTCTACTTCGTCGACGGGGACGAAGACGGCTTCGGCGACCCGGAGAGCGCCGTCGGCTACTGCGAGCCGCCGCTGGGGCTCACGACCGTCTCCGGCGACTGCGACGACGCGGATCCGGCGTTCCATCCGGGGGCGGACGAGCCGTGCACCACCGACATCGACTACAACTGCGACGGTGTCACCGAGTGGGCGGACGACGACGCCGACGGGTGGGCGCTCTGTGAAGACTGCGACGACGTCGACCCGGCGGTGAACCCCGCGGCCACGGAGATCTGCAACGGCATCGACGACGACTGCGACGGAGAGGCCGACCCCACCTCGTCGTTCGACGTGCTCCCGTTCTACGCCGACACCGACGGCGACGGGTACGGCGACGTGGCGAGCTCGACGTCGGCGTGCGCCGCGCCGCCCGGGTACGTCGAGGACACCACCGACTGCGACGACACCCGCGCCGACGTGAACCCCGGCGCGACCGAGCTCTGCGACGCCTACGACACCGACGAGGACTGCAACGGGCTCGCCGACGACGGCGACCCGGGAGCCGACGCGACCACCTTCACCACCTGGTACCTGGACGCCGACGCCGACACCTACGGCGAGGACGCCTCGGCGGTGGACCAGTGCGACGCCCCCGCCAGCCACCTGGCCGTGGGCGGTGACTGCAACGACCTGGACCCGGCGTACTACCCGGGGGCCCCCGAGAGCGACTGCTCCGACCCCAACGACTACAACTGCGACGGCTCGGTGGCCTACGTCGACGCCGACGGCGACCTGTGGGCGGCCTGCGTGGAGTGCGACGACACCGACGCGGCCGTGAACCCTGCGGCCTCCGAGGTGTGCAACGGCATCGACGACAACTGCGACGGGCTGACCGATCCCGAGAGCGCCACCGACGCGCTGACCTGGTACGCCGACGTCGACGGCGACACCTTCGGTGACGCAGCCGCGACCGCGCTCGGGTGTGGCACGCCCTCGGGGTACGTCGCCGACGCGACGGACTGCGACGACACCGACGCGGCCGTCTTCCCTGGCGCCACCGAGCTGTGCAACGGCCTCGACGACGACTGCGACGCCGTGGTCGATCCGCCCACCTCCGCCGATGCCTCCACCTGGTACGCCGACGCCGACGGCGACACCTTCGGCGACGCGGCCAGCACCACGCCGGCCTGCGACCAGCCCGCCGGCTACCTCACCGACGCGACCGACTGCGACGACACCGACGCGGCCGTCTTCCCTGGCGCCACCGAGCTGTGCAACGGCC
>SXOM01000400.1 GCA_005776735.1 Pseudomonadota bacterium | reverse complement strand
CTCGATGCCGTCCTTGATCAGTGCCTCGAACGGCACCAGCTCGCGCGCCCACAGGTCCTTCTCGGCACGTCGGTCGATCGGCAGTTCATGTCGTAGGGCTTGTTCGGGTGGGTGGGCACCAGCTCGTCGAGCGCGGCGATCTCCCGCGCAGGATCGTCCTCGGTGGGTCGCCGCGGGGCTTCTTCGAGGTTGTTCTGGGGCATGTAGCCGAGCAGCGTGCGCATCAGCGCCAGGGCGCCGAGCTCGTTCTCGGTCGCGAAGTGTGCGACGCCCGACACCGCGGTGTGCGCCGAGGCCCCGCCGAGCGCCTCCTGCGTGACCTCTTCGTGGGTGACCGCCTTGATGACGTCGGGCCCGGTCACGAACATGAACGAGGTTCCCTTGGCCATGACCAGGAAGTCGGTGATCGCCGGCGAATACACCGCCCCGCCGGCGCACGGCCCGAGGATGGCGCTGAGCTGCGGGACCACGCCGCTCGCGAGCGTGTTCCGAAGGAAGATGTCGGCATATCCGCCGAGGCTCTCGACCCCTTCCTGGATGCGGGCGCCGCCGGAGTCGTTCAGGCCGAGGACGGGCGCCCCGTTCTTCATCGCGAGGTCCATGACCTTGCAGATCTTCTTGGCGTAGGCGCCCGACAATGTGCCGCCGAAGACGGTGAAGTCCTGCGCGAACAGGTACACGAGGCGGCCGTCGACGCGGCCGTAGCCGGTGACCACACCGTCGCCCGCGACCCGCTTGTCGGCCATGCCGAAGTCGTTGCAGCGGTGCACCACGAACCGGTCGAGCTCGCGGAAGCTCCCCGGGTCGAGCAGCGCCTCGATGCGCTCGCGCGCCGTGAGCTTGCCCCGCTCGTGCTGGCGGCGCGCTCCTGCGGGCCCACCGGCTTCGAGGGCTGCGGCGTTGAGTCGGTCGAGCTCGTCGTACAGGGCCTTCCGTTCGGCGTCCATGGGTCCCCTCGGGCCGCCGGTCCTATTCGGTCGGGCGGCGCGGCGCGACCGTCCCGAGGCGGGCCGGTGCCGGTCCGCGCCGCGCGGCGGTGCGCGCGGGGAGGGGACGGCGGCCCTGGCCACTGACGGGCGTTGCGCCTGCGGCGTGGGTGCGGAGTGCGGCCTCCGGTGGCGCCCACCTCGTCCGCGCACACGCCGGTGCTTGTGAATTGTCGACGCGGGCGCTACCGTGGGGGGTCGACGGAGTTCCCATGCGCCTGATGCCGCTGCCCTGCCTGCTGTTCTTCGCCCTCGGCTGTCCGGGCGACACCGGTACCGACTCCGGCGACGGCAAGGACAGCGGGGACACCGGCGACACCGACGTCGACCTGGGCCCCCCCGGCTGCATCAACCTCAACGGCGAAGAGGGCGACTTCGCCACCATCACCGACGCGATGGTGTACGCCGCCGCCGGCGACACCGTGAACGTGTGCGCGGGCGCGTACAGCGAGCGCGTGTCGGTGCCGGCGGGCGTCTTCGTGGTGGGCGAAGGGAGCGTGGGCACCTCGATCGACGCGCCGGTCAACGAGCCGGCGTTCGACCTCACCGGCGCGGGCGGCGGGGTGAGCGGGTTCACCATCACCGGCACGCGCTCCGGCGTGACCCTCGACGGTGCGGCGGACGTGGTGCTCACCGACCTGGTCTTCGACGCGATGGGCAACTACGGCATCGAGTCGGTCAACAGCACCAACGTGGCGGTCACCGCCTCGAGCTTCAGCCTGCCGGCGCTCGGCGGCGTCTATGTCGCCGGCGGCAGCGCCACGATCGACGGCTGCACCTTCAGCGAGCCCACCAGCTACGGCGTGTGGGCGGCCAACGACGCGGTGGTGTCGCTCAGCAACAACACGTTCACGATGGTGCACGCGACCACCAACGACGGCTCCGACGGGCACGCAGTCTTCGTCGATGCGGCCGCGGTCACGATGGTCGACAACGTCATCTCCGGCAACGACCTCATCGGCATCTGGGCCGACGGCGGCAGCCTGAGCATGACCGGGGACGTCGTCGCCGACACGCCCTACGCGGTGGTGTCGCAGGGCACCGAGTTCGTCGCGAGCGGCGTCTCCATCTTCGGGGCCACCTCCCAGGGTCTCTTCGTGACCGCCCCCACGCCGGTGGTGATCACCGACACGACGGTGGCGCTCAACGGCGGCGCCACGACGGGCCTGGTCTCGTGCTCCAACGACTATTCCGGGTTCAACGGGTTCTGCGGCGGCATGTACATCGAGGCCACGGAGATCTCGCTCAGCGGGGTGCTCGTGAGCCAGTACGAGAGCTTCGGCATCTTCGCCGGACCCCCGCGCAACAAGGAGCTCACGCTCACCGTGCAGGACGTGACCGTCGACGACGTCGGCCGTTGGGGTCTGTACACCGACTCCGCGACCGCGACGATCGACGGACTGACCGTCAGCAACCAGCGGGAGCCCGACTCCGAGGGACTGAGCTGCTACAGCGTGGACCGGGCGTCGGGGCTGGTGCTCAGCAGCAGCGAAGCCACCATCACCAACTCGCACTTCGACGCCTCGGAGGGGTGGGGGTTGTCGGTGGTGCTCGCGCGTGCGGACGTCGCGACCTCGTCCTTCTCCGACAACGGCTGCGCGGGCGCGGTCAACTACCAGGGCACCCTCGACGTTTCCGGCACGACCTTCGGTCCCAACGGCGAGTGGGGTGGGGTCTTCGACTACCAGGGCGCGACCACGCTCGACTCCAACACCTTCGTCGACACCGCGCGCACCCGGGTCGACCTGTACGACGACGGCGCCGGCGGCTTCTACCGGTACGAGTACACCAACTCCGGGCGGGACTTCTACGCGGTGTCCTCCGGCTCGTGCGTCATCACCAACAACACGTTCACCGGTGGCGACAGCAGCTTGTTCTTCGAGCTCACCGGCTGCCTCGTCTCCGGCAACCGTTGGACGGACTACGCCGGGAGCATCATCTACAACTACCAGGGCGACTCGAGCGACCCGGTCTCGTTGGCCACCAACACCGTCGACGACGTGGCCGGCCCGATCGTGTACTCGGTCTACGGGCACACCGAGGTGGAGGACCTGCAGGTCGGCAGCACCCGCGCCTACGAGTACGCCTACGCCTACTACTACATCGCCCCCGACGGCACCGAGACCCTGCAGTACTCGGGCACGTCCACCTACGGGCAGCCGGCCTTCGAAGCCTACGGCTACCACTACGCCTACTGGTCCGACACCGATGGCGACGGCGTCAACGACACCTACACCGACTACAGCTACCCCTCCGGCCTGAGCCTGAAGAACGTCTCGGTCGAGAGCACCTACGGCTCGTTGATCGAGGCCACCGAGGGAGCGCTCGAGCTCGTGGACGTCACGGTCGGCGACGTGGGTGGCTACGCGGTGTACGACTACTGGAGCTACTTCGCGCCGGAGGTCGAGATCGAAGGCTTGAGCGTCGGGAGCAGCGCCTACACGGCGCTCGAATTCGACGGCAACACCGCCGACCTCGGGTACGTCGACATCTCGGACGTGGAGATCGAGGTCACCACCGGGTCCGGGTTGCGCGTGACCGGCATCGACACGGTCAGCGTCAGCGGCTTCTCGGTGCTCGACGCCGACAACGACGGCGTCTACGTCGGCGGCGACTACAGCTACTACGACTACGACACCAGCACCTACATCAGCGGCACGCTGGCGCCGCTCATCGAGCTGAGCGGGGTCGAGATCTTCGGCGCCGGCTCGTCGGGCATCGAGCTGGAGGACGGCACCCCGTACGTCGAGGCGTGTGTGGCCGAGGGTGGCGACGGCACGGGCCTGGTCCTCACCGACACCACCGCCGAGGTGGAGAGCTCGGAGTTCAGCTACAACACCAGCTACGGGATGGAGTGCAACAACACCACCCTGAACGTGTGCATGGGCAACCTGCTCGACGGCAACACCGCGGGCACCCACCTCGGGTGCAGCGACGAGTGCACGTACTAGGGTGCGCGTCCTGGCGGTGATCCCCGCGCGTCGGGCAAGCACCCGCCTGCCCGACAAGATGTTGGCGGACCTCGGGGGAGAGCCCCTGGTGGTCCGCACGTGGCGGCGGGTGTGCGCCGCCGGCTTCGACCGTACCTGCGTCGCGACCGACGACGACGAGATCGCCGCGGTCGTGGCGCGGGCGGGCGGCGAGGTGTGCCGGACCGGCGCCGCACCCAACGGCACCGTGCGGGTCGCGGCGGCCGCGGTCGCCCTGGGCGCGGCGGTCGACGTGGTCCTCGACGTGCAGGGCGACGAGCCGCTGGTCGAGCCGGTCACCCTGCGCGCGGTGGTGGAGGGGCTGGGGGGAGGCGGCGGGTCGCCCTTCGAGATCGCCACCGGCGCGGCCCCCGGCGGGGAGCGCGAGGCCACCGACCCTGCCCGGGTCAAGGTCGTGGTCGGCGCGGGCGGGCGGGCGTTGTACTTCTCGCGCGCCGCGGTGCCGTACGGCGGGCCCTACCGCGTGCACGTGGGCGTGTATGCGTTTCGGCCCGACACGCTCCAGCGCGTGGCGGCGCTCCCCGAGGGGGACCTCGAACGGACCGAACGCCTGGAGCAACTGCGTTGGCTCGCGCATGGGATCGCGCTGCGGGTGGTGCCGGTGGCCGCGCCCGCGCCCTCGGTCGACACCGCCGAGGACCTCGCGAGGGTGCGCGCGCTGCTGGCGGCGGCGGGTTAGCCCCCCGAAACCGGGTGTGGCGATGAAGACGAAGTTCGTGTTCGTGACCGGGGGCGTCTTGAGCTCTCTCGGGAAGGGCCTCAGCGCGGCCGCGATCGGCGCGATCATGGAGGCTCGAGGGCTCCGTGTGGTCAACATCAAGGCCGACCCGTACCTCAACGTCGATCCGGGCACGATGTCGCCGTACCAGCACGGCGTGGTCTTCGTCACCGTGGAGGGCGCGGAGACCGACCTCGACCTCGGGAACTACGAGGGGTTGTTCACCACCACGATGACGAAACGAAACTGGTTCACGACCGGCCGCATCTACCGCAACGTGCTCTATCG
>SXOM01000399.1 GCA_005776735.1 Pseudomonadota bacterium | reverse complement strand
TCCGGCGCGGCGACGACCGCGGGACCGAGCGGCAGGCCATCCTCCCCCACCAGGCCGACCGTGAAGCCGCGAAGCGGCAGCTCCGGCGGCGGGACCACCCGCACGCGCCACCGCGACTCGATCCGATCCAACACCTCGACTCGCAAGCGCACGCTCCAGATTGTCTATACTCACGCCCTCGCGCGAGACAACGATGCTGCTCTTCCCCCTGCTGGTCGCCTGTGCCTCCGACGCCGAGCCCGTCGCGCCGGTGCACGAGCGCAAGCACCACGCCCGCACGCCCGATCCGGTCGAGGCGGACGACGACGTGGCGGAAGGGCCGCCGCCGTTGCCTTCGGGCAACCGCGTGCCGCTGGTGCGCAAGGTGAAGCTGGAGCCGGCGAAGCCCGACGTGTCGCGGCCGATCACCGCCACCGTCGACGCGGTCGACCCGGAGGGCGGGAAGCTCGAGGTGGACCTGCAGTGGATGGTCGACACGCGGCCGGTCGCGGACGGCAAGGACGGCACCCTGGACCTCGGCGACTACCAGCGCGGGAGCACGGTGCAGCTCCGGGTGCGGGCGACCGATTCCGCGGGCGACGTGACCGAGTACACGACCGATCCCGTCACGATCGGGAACGCCGACCCGCGCTTCAAGGTGGCGCCGGCCGACATCAAGCGCATCGACGGGCTGAGGCTGGAGGCCGAGGACCCCGACGGCGACGAGGTCACCTTCCGCATCGAGGGGGCGCCGCCGGGCGTCACGCTCGATCCGCGGGGCGTCCTGCACTACCAAGGCGCCGAGGAGGGCGCGGGCGGGAGCTACCGCTTGAAGATCTTCGCGGAGGATGCCCACGGCGGCCACGCCCGCATGGAGCTGCCCTTGGACATCAGCCCCGGCAGCAAGGCCGCCAAGCCCGCCGCCGGCGCGCAGTAGGCGCACGGCCCGCTCGCGACATAGATCCGCCCGATGTACGGTCGCCTCCTGTTCTACCGTGGTGAGCCCACGCCGCACGCCGACCCGGTCTTCGCCTGGAAGTTGCGGCCGGCGCGCACGCGCATCGGGCGCACCGACGACAACGACGTCGTCCTTCCCGACGACGCGGTGAGCCGCTCGCACTGCCTCGTCGACGTGCGCGACGACACGGTCGAGCTCACCGACCGCAGCAGCAACGGCACGTGGCTCAACGGCGAGCGCACGCGCCGTGCGTTCCTCCACGACGGCGACATCGTCCGCATCGGGCCGTTCCACGCCCGGGTCGAGCTCAACCCGGCCGACGCCCCCGCGCCGACCGAGGAGTCGCAGGGCGAAGCGCGCCACGAGGAGATCGTCGACGCCGGCGCTGGCCTCGTGGTCGCCGAGGCGAGCCTCGTCGTCGCGGCCGGGCCGGGGGAAGGGCGGCGCTTCAAGCTGCGCGGCGGGCGGGCCACGGTCGGCGGCGAGGGCAGCCGGGTGGTGCTCCCCGACGCCGGGCTCGTCCGCGATCACGTCCGCATCCGCCTCGTCGCGGGGCGCACCCTCGTCGAGCCGGGCGCGGGCGCCGCGTTCGTCGGGGGGGTCCGGGTGCGCGAGCCGCTCCCGCTCTACCCGGGCGAAGAGCTGCGGGTCGGTGAGACGCTGCTGCGCGTGGACTGGGACGCGCAGGTGGAGGCCCCCACCGCCGACCGCTTCGGGGAGATGGTGGGCTCGAGCCAAGGCATGCGGGGCATCTTCGGCCTCTTGCGGCGCATGGCGGCGCACCACGCGCCGGTGCTGCTCATCGGCGACTCGGGCACCGGGAAGGAGCTCGCTGCGCGCGGGATCCACGAAGCGTCGCCGCGCGCGGCGGGCAAGTTCGTGGCGGTCAACTGCGGGGCGATCACCGCCTCGTTGTTCGAGTCCGAGCTGTTCGGGCACGAAAAAGGCGCGTTCACCGGCGCCAACGACCGCCGCGACGGTGCGTTCCAGCGTGCGGACGGCGGCACCCTGGTCCTCGACGAGGTGGGCGAGCTCCCCGAGGAGGCGCAGGCCAAGCTCCTGCGTGCGCTCGAGACCGGCGAAGTGCGCCGGGTGGGCGGGAGCGAACCGACCTGGCCCGACGTGCGCGTGGTCGCCGCCACCAACCGTCGCCTCCAGGACGACGTCCGCGAAGGCCGCTTCCGTGGCGACCTGTTCTTCCGGCTCGCGGTGCTCCCCGTCCGGATTCCGGCGCTCCGCGAGCGGCCCGAGGACATCCCCGCCACCGCGACCGCCATCGCCGCCAAGATCCACCCCCAGGTGCGCATCAGCGCCGAGGCGATGGCCGCCCTCCAGGGCTACCACTGGCCCGGCAACGCGCGTGAGTTGCGCAACGTCCTCACGCGCGCCTTCGTCCTTTTCGGTCCGGCGATCGAAGCCTCGAGCCTCATCTTCACGCCGCTCGACGGGGAGACCACCACCGACGTCGGGCGCCGGAGCATCGACGACGCCGAGCGCGACGTGGTGATGGACGCCCTGCGCCGCGCGGCCGACAACCGCACCGTCGCCGCGCGGCTGCTCGGCATCCCGCGATCGTCGTTGTTGTACAAGCTCAAGCGGTGGGGGGTCGAGTAGGCGGTCGACCCGGCCGCACGAGCTGACCGCGCTCGGCGAGCGACACGAATCCCGCCCCGGCGAAGACCAGGTGGTCTTGCAGCTCGAGCCCGAGCATCATCGCGCCGTCCGCGAGGCGCATCGTCGCGGTCAGGTCCTCGGCCGACGGCTCGGGGTCGCCGCTCGGGTGGTTGTGCGCGACGATCACGCCGGCCGCCCCGACGCGGAGCGCTTCCCCCAGGATGTGCCGCACGTCGAAGATCGTGTGGTCGGCGCTGCCCTGGCTGAGCCGCCGCACCGCGAGCACCCCGCCCCGCCGGTCGACGAACAGGCCGTGGAGCTCCTCGTGACCGAGGCCCGCGAACCGCGACTGGAGCCACGCCGCGGCGTCCTGGGGCGAGCTGACCCGCGCGCGGCGGGGCGGTTGCCCCAGGAGGCGCTGGGTCAAGGCGATGCTCGCGTGCAGCCGGGCGGCGCGCCGCGGACCGAGCGTCCGCGCGAGCGCGCCGGGCGGGGCCCCGAGGAGCGAGGCGCCGCCGAGGTCGTCGAGGAGCCGGGTGGCGAGGGTGCGGTCGCCGAGCGCGAGGGAGAGCAGGTCGGCGTCGCCGAGCGCTTCGGGGCCCAGGCGGGCGTAGTCGAGCGGTGGGGTGGTCATGCCGGGCCGCCCTGCACGCGGTGTGCCGATGGGCCAACGCCCGACTTTGGCGCGAGCCGGTGACGGAGGTCGGACACTGTCCGCCGACCGCCGTCAGTGCACGCCCGTCAAGGTCCCGCGCGCCCCGAAGCGCGATGCGCGGCGACAACTTCGGACCGGAGCGGCGGGTCGCGGCGCATCGCCCTCAGTTATGCGGCGCCCCATGTGGAAGACGCTGTATCAGCAGCCCGGCAGCGACATGGCGATCAACACGTGGGGCGTGATGATCACGCTGGCGTTCGCGGCCGCGGCGTTCGTCGTGCACGGTCGCACCCGGCGCGTCGGCATCGACCCCGACAAGATGGTGTGGTTGTACGTCATCGCCATCGTGGGCGGGCTCGCCGGCGCGCGGCTCTTGCACTTCACGATGGCCACCCCGAAGGAGTTCTTCGCCGACCCGATGGTCTTCTTCCGCTTCTGGCAGGGCGGCTTCGCGTTCTACGGCGGCGTCATCGTCGCGGGCGTCGCCGGCGTGATCTACGGGATGGCGCGCGGCGTCGACGCGTGGAAGATGTCGGACGCGGTGATGCCCGCGGTCCTGCTCGGGTTGGCGCTCGGACGGGTCGGCTGTTTCTTCGCCGGTTGTTGTCACGGTGCCGCGTACGCCCTCCCGGCCGACGCGGTCGCACTGTTGCCGGACGACTTCTCGGGCGGGCAGCTCTGGTTCATTCCCCGCGCGCCGTTTCTGCTCGAGCTCACCCACGACGGCGTGGGCCACAACGACGTGGTCGTGATGGCGACCCAGCTCTACGAGGTCGTCGCCTCCTTGCTCATGTTCGGGATCGGCTCGTGGGTGTGGCACCACCGGCGCTACGACGGGCAGGTCGTCGGCGTGTGCATGATCATGTACGCCTTGTGGCGCCCGTTCAACGAGTCGCTCCGCGGCGACACGGTGCGCGGCACCCAGTACCTCGAGTTCTTGCCGGCCGAGTGGCCGGTGCACACCACCTCGCAGGTGGTGTCGATCCCGGTCCTCGTGATCGGGCTCCTGATCCTGCTCCTGCGCATCCGGTCCGGCCTGCGGCCCGAGAAGCCGTTCGAGCCGCCTCACGAAGAGGTCATCGCCGGGTCGGCACCGCGGTTGTGATCGTGGCTCAGCGCGTCGGCGGGTGGGCGCGCAGCCACTCGCCGATGTGGGGGAAGACGTCGCGTTCGGCGTCTTCGCCGAGGCCCAGGTCGAGGTGGCCGTACCCGGCGACCTCGACGTAGCGGGCGGGGCCGGCCGCACCCTCGACCCACGGGCGTACGAGCTCCGGGCGGCCGATCTCGTCGGCGCCGCCGGCGATCGCCAGGACCGGGGGGGCGACCGCGCGGAAGTCGGCCGTCCAGTCGCGGGCGCCGTCCGCGCTCTCGAACCGTTCGTGGGTGAGCATGCGCGCGAAGTGCTGCATCTCTTCCCGCGACATCGGCGACGCGACGCTCCGCAGCATGCGGCGCTCGGTGTCGGGCAGGAAGTTCTTCGGGTTGTAGAGCCGGTACTGGAGCTGGCCCGGCACCGCGGGGCCGAGCGCGGCCGCGAGCTCCCCGCCGAGGTCGGACTCGACCCAGAAGAGCCCGGTGCCCGCGGCCCCGAGGGCGACGCGCGCCGGCTCGAAGAGCGGCGCGTCCCGGTCGAAGGTAGCGGGGCTCCCGACGAGGATGGCCGGGCTCAGGTCGAGGCCGCCGGCCGCCACGTAGATCGCCCCGACCATGCCCCCCATGGAGTGCCCGACGTACCCGACCTGGCGCCAACCGGTGACCGCCCGCACGTAGGCCACCGCCGCGGCGACGTCGTGGACGCCGTAGTCGTCGACCGTCCACCCGCTGATCTGCGGGGCGCCGTCGTCGCGGCGGCGGGCCCTCCCGTGACCGCGCAAGTCGACCACCCACGGGTCGAACCCTTCGCGCGCCAACCACGCCGCCAGGGAGTGGTCATGGTCGAGGTCCCAGAACGTCGCGTTGCTCGAGATGCCGTGGACCAGCACCACGGGCGCCCCGCGGCCGGGGTGGTGGTGCAGCGCGATGGTGGCGCCGTCGTCGGTGGGGACGAGGTGATCGGTCGCCAGGACGCAGCTCGGCGGGGCCGCCAGGGGCGGCGCGGAACACGCAGCGAGCAGGAGCAGGGTCACGCCCGGAGGGGATATCAAGGAGGCCCTCCCGGGTCGCCCCCATGCTGCCGCTGCTCGTCGTGCTCAGCTCTGCCCACGCGCTCAGCCTGGAAGAGGCGTGGGCCGCGGCCGCCGCCCACGGCACGCACGGGCAGCTCGCGCGGGAGTCGTTCCGGGCCCAGGCCACCGACCGCGGCGCGGCGTGGTCGTTGTTGTCGCCGAAGCTGGTCCTGCGCGGCAACTACACGCTCAACGACCAGGAGCTGGTCTTCGACACCTCGGCGATGATCCCCGAGAACCTGGCGCCGCTCCTCGGGGAGACCGAGCCGATGGTCGTGCAGCAGAAGGACTACTTCGACGCGAACTTCTCGGTGGTGCAGCCGTTGTTCTCCGGCAAGGCCTTGCCGCTGTTGCTCGCCGCGCACCGCGGGGTCGACGCTGCGCGCGAGACGCTGCGCGGCGACGAAGCGCGCATCAAGAAGGGCGTCGCCGAGGCGTACTGGGGCGTGCTCTTGGCCCGCGAGGGCGTGGCCATCGCCGAAGCCGCGCTCGAAAGTGCCAAGAAGCACCGGGAGCTCGCGGAGAAGTCGGCCGAGGTGGGGATCGCCGCCCCGACGGTTCGTTTGCAGGCCCAGATCGCCGAGTCGCGTGCGGGCCGCGACCTCGCCCGCGCCGTCGAGGGTCGGGTGACCGCGGAGACTGCCTTGGCCAACCTCACCGGCCTCGATGGCGCGGTGGCGGTGGAGGCCCCGGGGCGCCGCGAGCTGCCGTGGGCCGACGTCGACGGGGTGCTCGACGCGGCGCTCGACGCGCGGCCGGGCCTGCGCGCGGCGCGGGAGCGGGTCAAGGCGGCGAGCCTCGCCGCGACCGCGCGCACGATGGACTGGCTGCCCGACGTCAACGGGCGCTTCACCTACGTCTGGACCGAGAACACCAGCGTGTTCAACGACCGCCCCGAGTTCTGGATGGTCGTGGTCGAGGGCGAGTGGGTGCTGTGGGACGGCGGGTATCGCCTCTCGCAGCAGGCGCGGTCGGCCGCGGAGCGACGCATGGCCGTCCTCGCCGCCGAGTTGGAGGAGGACACCACCGACGCCGAGGTGCGCGTGCGCTGGGAGGCGTGGACACGCGCCGGCCGCGCGCTGCAGACCGTCGAGCACGAGCTGGAGCTCGCGAAGGAGAACCTCCGCCTCGCCGAAGTGGCGTGGGAGTCGGGCGCCATCACGTTCCTCGAGCTCGAAGACGCCCGGCTCGGCGAGGCCGCGTCGCGCCTGGGCGTGGTCGAGGAGCGGATGCGCCTGGACCTCGCCGCGCTCGGCCTCCTGGAGAGCGCGGGCCGGCTCTGAGCGCGGCTACCGCCCGCCGTCGGCGGCAAGCGCGGCGGTGCCGGCCGCCCGGAGGTCGACCCAGCCGAGCTCGGCGGCGACTGCCGCAGCGGGACCGTCGCGGAGTGCACGCGTCGTTTCGAGCGCGGCCTCGGCCTGGCGCACCGCCTCGTCGAGCGGCTCGACCTGCGTGCCGGCCCGCGCGAGCTCCGTGGTCGCGGCGTCGGGATCGCGGCCCTGGCGCGCCAGCTCCCCCCGCATCGCCCGGACCAGCTCGCG
>SXOM01000398.1 GCA_005776735.1 Pseudomonadota bacterium | reverse complement strand
GTGGTGGTCTCGCTCCCCTTCAAGCTCGTCATCTTCGTGCTGATGGACGGCTGGGGCCTCATCGTCCGCGACCTCGCGGCGGGGGTGGTGCGATGAGCCCGACCGAGGTCATGCGCATCGGCCAGGAGGCCATCCGCATGGCGCTGCTGCTCAGCGCCCCGGTCCTCTTGATCTCGATCATGGTCGGCACGGTCGTGTCGCTCTTGCAGGCCGTCACCCAGGTGCACGAGCAGACGCTGAGCTTCCTGCCGAAGCTGGTCGCGGTCCTCGCGGTGATGTCGATCGGGGGCGGCTGGATGCTCGAGCAGACCGTCGCCTACGCCAAGCGTTCGTTCGACCGCATCCCCGAAGCGACGGTCGCGTCGGCGGAGCCCTGACATGAACGGCCTGGACCTCACCCCGTTCCTGGTGGGGATCCTGGTCTTCGCCCGCGTCGGCGCGATGTTCATGGCGCTGCCGATCACCGGCAACGCGGGCGTACCCCGCACCACGCGCCTGGCGGTCGCCCTGCCGCTCACGACGGTGCTCGTCCCGACGGCCGCCGGAGCGGTCCTGCCGCGCACGATCCCGGAGCTCGTGACCGCCGTGGCGGGCGAGGTGGTGCTGGGCGTGGCGATGGGGTTCGTCCTGGCGCTCCTCAGCGGTGCCGTCTCGATGGCGGCCGAGATCATCAGCAACAAGATCGGCCTGACCATGGCCGTGATGCTCGACCCGATGAGCGGAGCCCAGGGGTCGACGCTCGGGGCGCTCGCGCAGCTCCTCGCGACCGGCGTCTTCTTCGCGCTGGACCTGCACCTCGCCTGTGTGCGGGCCCTCGGCGAGTCGTTGATGGCGCTGCCGCCGGGGCGCATCGTCGACCCGCTCGCGGCCGGCACCGTCTTGTTCGAGGTGAGCGAGGTGGTGGTGGCGCTCGGGGTGCAGCTCGCGGGGCCGCTGGTCTTCTTCTCGTTGATCCTCAACCTCGGGCTGATGGTGCTCGGGAAGATGGCCCCTGGCCTGCAGTTGTTCTTCTCGGTCGGCATGTCGTTCACGATCCTCGCGGGCATCGTGCTCCTCGGCGCGGCGCTGCCGGCGATGCTGCATGTGGAGGCGGTGACGCTCCAGGGGGCGTGGGAGCCCATCCGCCGCATCGTCCAGGAGATGGGCGGTGGCTGACAGCGAACAAGAAAAAACCGAGCAGGCCAGTGAGCGCCGCGTACAACAGTTTCGCGACGAAGGCCGGGTGGCGCAGAGCAAGGAGCTCTCCGCCGCGGTGAGCCTCTTCGCCGGCGGCGGGGCCCTGGTCTTGAGCCTCGGCATGTTCGGCGACGGATTCCGGCACCTGACCGACGCGCTGCGCGCTCACCTCGGTGACCACGAGCTGACCTCGGCCGACGTCCAGGCCATCCTCACGACGATCGGGCTGAACCTCGGGCCGCCGGTGCTCCTGGTGCTCGCGGCGAGCTCGCTCACCACGGTGCTGGTCGGGCTCATGCTCACCCAGTTCAACTTCGCGACGCAGGCGCTGGAGCCCAAGTTCGAGCGGCTCAACCCGCTCACCAACTTCCAGCAGCACTTCCTGTCGGTCCAGCCGGCGGTGCAGCTCGTCAAGGGCATCGCGGTCGCGATCGCGGTCGGCTGGGCGGCGTGGTCGGCCGTCGAGAGCCACCTCGATGCGCTGCCGGTGGTGGCCACCCTGGACGTGCGCGGCCAGGGTGCGTTCCTCGTGGAGCTGGTGCTCGAGTTCCTCAAGCGGGTGGTCCCGGTCGCCCTGGCCGTCGGTGCCGCCGACTACGGATGGCAGCGCTACCAGCTCGCCGAGCAGATGAAGATGACCAAGGAGGAGGTCAAGCAGGAGCACAAGGAACAGGAAGGCGACCCGAAGATCAAGGGCAAACGCCGCCAGCGGCAGCGCCAGATCGCGATGGGGCAGACGTTGCGCCGCGTGAAGGACGCCGACGTCGTGGTCGTGAACCCCACGCACTACGCGGTGGCGCTGCGCTACCGCAAGGACGAAGGGGGCGCCCCGATCGTGGTGGCCCGCGGTGTCGACCACCTCGCGCTCAAGATTCGCGCCGAGGCCGGCCGCCACGAGATCCCGGTCATCGAGAACCGGCCCCTCGCCCGGGCGCTCTACGCCAAGGCCAAGGCGGGTCTGCCCATCCCGCCCGAATTCTACGGCCCGGTGGCCCAGTTGTTGGCGGCGGTGTACCGGCGGCGCGCCGGGGCGGCACGTCCGGTGCGGTGATGCGCTACACTGGGGGGCGTGACGCTCCTCTGGCTCCTGGCCTGCTCCGAGGACTTCGGCGACGCCGCCGGGGGCAGCACGTGGCTGCCCGACGTCCCGGTCGAGCCCGAGCCGTGGTCCGACGCGCCGCGCGAACCGCAGGTCGGCTTCCTCGACCCGCGACCCGGCGAATACTTCGACCCCGACGATCCGATCCGCGTCGAGGTGCTCGCCGGCGACATGGACGGCGCGTCGCTCGACGCGGTGTCGTTGGCGTGGGCCGGCCCGGTAGGCGGTGCGGTGCTCCCCGAGCACCCGGCCCTCGACGGCCTCGCAGAGTTCACGCTGGAGCCCCTGCCGCTCGGCGACTACACGGTCACCGTGACCGCCACCGACCCCGCGGGGCTGTTCACGGTGGCGAGCGTCAGCTTCTCGGTCGTCGAGCGCGACGCCGACGGCGACGGGTTCGAGACCGAAGGCCTGGGCGGCGGCGACTGCGACGACGCCGACGCGACGGTCAACCCCGACGCCGACGAAGACTGCGACGGGGTCGACGACGACTGCGACGGCACCGTCGACGAGGGCGTCACCACCCCGTACTGGGCCGACGCCGATGGCGACACCTACGGCGACCCCGCGGCCGAGGTCCAGGCGTGCGCCCCGCCGGCCGGGCACGTGTCCGACGCCACCGACTGCGACGACACCCAGCCCACGAGCTGGCCCGGCAACCCCGAGGTGTGCGACGGGCTCGACAACGACTGCAACACCGAGGTCGACGAGGGCGTGAAGCTCCCGTTCTGGCGCGACGCCGACGGCGACGGGTACGGCGACCCCGCCAGCCCCACCGACGCGTGCGCCGCGCCGGGCGGCTACGTCGACAACGAAGAAGACTGCCTCGACACCGATGGGGCGGTGAGCCCGGCCGAGACCGAGGTCTGCCACGACGGGCTCGACAACGACTGCGACGGCACGAGCAACGGCTGCGGCCTCGGCGGCACCACGAGCCTGTCCACCGCCAACGCCCAGCTCCGCGGGGACGGCGGCAACGACTACGCCGGCGGCGCCGTCGCCGCGGCCGGCGACGTCGACGGTGACGGCCTGGCCGACCTGCTGGTGGGCGCGTTCGGCGCCGACACGGTGTACCTGGTGCCAGCCACCGCGGCGTCCGGGGTCACCGCGCTGGGCTCGGCGGCACGGCTGGCGGTCACCGGCGCGGCCACCTCCGACGGCTTCGGGTACGCCCTGGCCCCGGTCGGGGACTGGAACGGCGACGGCGTGCCCGACTTCGCCGCGGGGGCGTGGGGCTGGGACAGCGGCGGCACCGACGCGGGCGGCGCGTGGATCCTCAGCGGCGCCGACACGGGCAGCGTGGCCGTCGGCAGCGCCGCGCTCCTGGCGCTGGTGGGCGAAGACGCGGGCGACTACGCGGGATGGTCGCTCGGCGGCGGCGGCGACCTGACCGGCGACGGCGCCGACGATCTCGTGGTCGGCGGCCCGTGGGACGACGACAACGGCAGCCTGTCCGGGGTGGTGTGGGTCGTGGCGGGCGGCACCACGGGGAGCACCGACCTCGCGGCCGCCTACGCCCTGGTGGGCGAGAGCGGCTCCGACCAGGTGGGCACGAGCGTCGCCCTCCTCGGCGACGTCGACGGCGATGGCTGGGACGACCTCGGCGCCGGAGCCGTGGGCGACGCCGCCGGCGGCGCCGGGGCCGGCGCGGTCTTCGTGGTGTACGGCCCGCTCGGCGGCGACGTCGCGCTCGCCGGCGCCGATCTGAAGCTCGTGGGCGAGAGCGCGGGCGACCAGGCGGGGTACGCGGTCGCCGGCCAGGGCGACACCGACGGCGACGGCTACGTCGACGTGCTGGTCGGCGCGCCCTACCACGACTACGGCGCCGCCGACGCGGGCGGCGCCTACGTGGTCCGCGGCGGAGCGCACGCGGGCACCCTCGACCTGTCCGCGGCCGACGCGAAGGTGGGCGGCGAGGGCGGCGACGACGGCGCCGGCTGGAGCCTCTGCAGCGCGGGCGACATGGACGGCGACGGCGACGACGACGTGCTCATCGGCGCCGCCCTCGAGGACGCGGGCGGCACCTCGGCGGGAGCCGTGTACCTGATGTACGGGCCGCTGGCCGCGCTCACGAGCCTGAGCAGCGCCGACGCCAAGCTCACCGGCGAGCGCGACAGCGACTACGCGGGCAACAGCGTGGCCGCGGTGGGCGACGTCGACGGCGACGGCAACGGCGACGTCCTGCTCGGCGCCCCGTACGAAGACTACGGCGCGTCGAGCCGCGCGGGCAGCGCGTACCTGGTGCTCGGGCAGGGCCTCTGATCCCGTGACCCGCTGGCAGGTCATCGTCGTCCGGCCGCCGACCGACGAGGCCAAGGACCAGAGCCTCCCCGCCTCCGGCTCCGGCCTCTTCCCGCTCTCGTTGGCGCGCACCGCCGACCCGGCCGAGGCCGAGCAGCTCGCCGAGCGTCTCCGGGCGCGGGGCGCCACGGTCGCGGTCCTCGAAGAGCACACCGAAGCGCCGGTGACCTGCGAGTGGCACCCGCCGCAGTTGCTCGGGCGCACCTGCCGGGAGTGCGGCGTCGGCGTGTGCGCCCTGTGTCGCCTCGAAGCGGGGGGCGACCGCCTGTGCCCGGTGTGCCGGGCCCACCGTGAGAAGCGCCGCCGAGCCGAGCGGGTACGGCAGCTCTTCGCGGTGTTCCTCTTCTCGGTCTTCCTGTACCAGGTGGTCGCCTGGCAACGCGAAGAAGCCGACCGGCTCGACCCCGCGCGGGGCATCTCGGTCGCCGTCTTCCAGTTCGTCGCCCCCGGGACCGCGGACGCCCCGCTGGTGCGCGCGCTCAACGACGTCGACGGCCCCTTCGCGCTCCTGCGCATCCCGGAGTGGTACGACCGCGAGTACGCCCGGTTCACGGGGGCCACGCGCGGCTTCATGAACCTGCGCACCTTCGGTCCGTGGCGGACCCCGGCGGAGCTCCCGGCGCTCGCCGCCGAAGGGGCGCCCGCGTGGGAGGACGCGTGGGCGGCGTGGCGGTACGCCGCGAAGTGGCACGCGCTCGCCGAAGCCCACGGCGTCGATCCCGGCGACTGGGACGTGCGGGTGTACGTGGTGTACGAGCGCGGCGCGGGCGACATCGCCGCGGAGAGCCGCGGCTCCGACCGCGGGCGCATCGCGGTGAGCCGGCTCGACCTCGACGACCCCAACTACGCCTACGCGCAGCTGACCGTGGCGCACGAGATGGGCCACGTGCTCGGCGGCGAGGACCTGTACGACCCGGACACCTACCTCGCGCAGGCGCCGCGCGGCCTCGCGGAGCCGCACCGCAAGCCCCTGTACCCGCAGCGGTACGCCGAGGTGATGGCCGGCGACCGCCCACAGAGCCCGCAGACCGAGGCCGAGGTGCGGTCCCTCGACGAGGTGCGCGTCGGCTACCACACCGCCGCACGCTTCGGCTGGATCGAGCCCGAGCAGGCCACGTTGCACTACACGCCGCGCCGGGACGTGATCTTCGGCCCGCCCGAAGCCGAACCGGCGCCCGCACCGCCGCCCGAGCCGCCGGC